>JALYHF010000241.1 GCA_030776745.1 Actinomycetota bacterium
GTGACGGCCTCGATGATCTTGGCCACCATCCGTTGGGCGGGGCCGGGGAGCACCCGAGCGGCCCCTGCGACGGTGAGGCTCGCCCCGGTCACCGCGAGTACGAGCGCTGCCTTGGCCACCAACCCGACGCCTGCCGAGGTCGCTCCCACGGAACCAAGTGGTGGAAACATCCTTCCTCGCCCCGTCGCTACTTTCCGGACAGTCGCGTCGGAGTCGTTCCACGCTGCGCCCCGCTGCCCGCCATTGCTGGAGCGACCGGCCAAGACCCTTGCCAAGGCCGGAGACGGTTGGGGCACCGGGCCGTTCGCCCAGGTCCGGAGCTCTTCGAGGAAAACAGCCACCTGCACAAGGTCGTCGTCGTCATGGGCCAAGCGGCGGCCAGCGATGAGATCCTCGGTCGTGGCGTCGTCGAGGGGAGCCCTCTCGCCCATCGTTCCGTTGTCGTTATGGGGTGAGGCCACGAGGCAGTCCCTCCTTCCCTAATGTACGACGGAGCGCGGCGATTGCCCTGCGCTGGAGAGCCTTGATCGCTCCGGGCTGCTTTTCCAGGGCATCCGCCGCGTCCTCGACGCTCAGGTCGGCCAGTACCCGCAGGGCGAGAACCGCACGCTGATCGGGGGCGAGTGTGCTGAGGACATGCTCGACCCACGCCGTGCCGAGGGTCCGCAGGGCCTCATCCTCGGCCGGCACTGTGCCATACCGTGCCTCCGCGTCATCGAGGGCGCCGGCGTCGAGGGCTTCGACCTCGGGCCTTCGCGCCCTCATTCGTCGGTCATCGACGATGCGGCGGTGGGCGATGGTGAAGACCCAACTTCTGAACTGCGCTTCGGTGCCCGCAAACGAGTAGACACGAGACAAGACGACGAGGAAGACCTCGCTGGCCACGTCCTCGGCGTCGCGCACTCCCTGCGCTCGAAGGTAGCCAGCGACAGCGGGGGCGAGGGACTCGTACAACTGGGTCAACGCCCATCCGGCGTTCTCCTGGGCTGCCGCCAGCACATGGTCGAAGCCCGGCCCTAGACCAACCGGCGAGGGCGGTTGGCCAGGCCGCCGGTTCGCCGTCGCCGACCACTTCGGCGACGTGGTGGAGACTGGCGATTGCTCGAGGCTGCGTTCCCGCCCGCCGGCTGGCTGCCATCTGCTGGTGGCCGACACCCCACAGCTCGACGGCGGCGCTCGCCTTCGTGCGTCTCGAGGCGGAGCTGCGTCCTCGAAGCCGGACCCAGGCTGCGTCGTGTCTCCTCGCCGACCTCGCTCCTCAGGTGATCTCACCCGAGGCGGTCGACAGACTGGTAGCGCCGTCGTCGCCACTCGGCCCAGGCGCCACGCATCGTGGCCTGAGCCTGGTGCACGTCCCGATCGCCGGTGTGCTGCCCAAGCGGTGTCACACGGACCTCTCGCTCGTGTCGTGATGGCGGGAACTCTTCCTTGGTGTCGGTTCTCCGGCACCCCAATTGGGACCTCAGTTGGCAGACGGCCAAGGAGAAGGGCGCTGAACGCACCCTCCTCCTTGGCCTTGGCAAGCCCCGTGAGGAGCTTTCCTCCTAGAAGCGAGGCTTGTCGCCTAGGAGACGATGATGGGGAAGAGTCTGACCCCGTCAGGACCGGTCAACACGCCACCGTTGGGACCGCCGGTGTCGACGAAGTCGTTCAGGAGCTGGCCGCCGCCGGGCAGCACGCAGGCGTAGGCGACGTTGCCCACGGCGACGAAGAGGTCGCCGCCCTGGCGCTCGCACAGGCGCTCCGCCTGGCGAATCTCCTTCTCAGTGGCCCCCGTGGGCAACAGACACACATAGGCGAGTCCGCCCAAGTCGATGAAGGAACCGTCGTTCCTCTCGCACAGCCTCTCCGCCTGCGCCCGCAGGACGCGGTCGGGCGGACCACCGGCGTGGCCCGACTTGTGATGAGCCACCGCTGGACCGACGCCGACAAGCATCAGCCCCGCGACGCCAAGAGTTGCAATCAGTTTGCGCACTTTCTCTCCTATCCGGAAGACCCGCCACCAGCACTACGGTGCTCTGGCGGAGGGCGGCGCACGC
>JALYHF010000242.1 GCA_030776745.1 Actinomycetota bacterium
CGGCCCGCCCACCCCCACCGCCGGTCCCCGCCGGGCCGTTGCGGGGAGCAGGCGGGGCCGGTGGGGCGAAGGCCAGCGGCGCCCGGCCGATGGCGGCGTCGACGGACTGGACCAGGGCAGCGGCCTCGGTGACGCCCTGGTCCAGGGCCACCAGCCCCCACGCCGCCCCCTCGTCCCGAAAGGAGAACACCTCCGTCCATCGGGCGGTGAACGACCCTCGACGGCCGCTGACGGCGATGACGGCGCCGACCAACGTCTCGCCGGGGGAACGGGCGGGCGAGAGGAGCGACGGGGCGAAGGCCGGTTCGGCCTCGAGAGCGGGCAGGAGAAGCCGGAAGAACCCGGGGGTGCGGCCCTCCCCTGCCGGCACCGAGGCGGTGAAGCCCCGGCTCTTGGCCTGGAGCTCCTCGCCCAGGTCGATGGCGGCGCCCAGGAAGCGGCGATCCCACGGGTCCCGAGCGTCGTAGGCCAGGGGCTGGGGGCCGGGGGGCAAGAGCCCGAGCGACGGGATGGCGGCCTGGCGGAGGGCGGGGACGCGCAGCGAACGCCCGGCCGAGCCCAGGCTGGACACGCCGCGGTAGGTCCTGGCCGACACGGCCAGGTCCCTCGACACCCGGGCGGCGCCGGCCACCGTGACCCGAGAGCCGGCGGCCTCCACGCTCACCGAGCGGCCGGCCTCGGCCGAGACCAGGGCGTCTCCGGACACCAGGATGGGAAGGGTCCCGAGCTCGAGCGTGGTGCCCTCGCGCAGCTCGACCAGCGAGCCCTCGGACACGCCGAGCCGGGCCGTCCCGGTCACGACCTCGACGCGCGCGCCCCGATGCAGGGTGCGTCCGCCGCGGACCTCTTGGAGGCGCTGGCCCCGCTCGGCGGCGAGGGTTCGCCCCCCGCCGTCGACGCTGAGGCGCGCCGAGCCCGTCTGCAGCCGGTCGCTGCTGCACCCGGGGCCGAGGCCCGACGCCAATGCCGCCATACCCAGGACCGCAAGGCGCCAGCGAGTGGTCACCCCTGGTTCTTCGGCAAGGCGGGGAGGGAGATGGAGACGGTGGTGCCCTTCCCCGGCGCCGAACGGCACGTCACCCTGCCGTCGTGGGCGCGCGCGACCCGCTGCACCAGAGCCAGGCCCAGCCCCAGCCCCCCGTAGCGGCGCGTGTCCGAGCTGTCGCCCTGCACGAAGTCCACGAAGGCCTGCTCCTTCTCGGGCCCCGACATCCCCTTGCCTTGGTCGGACACCGAAAGCTCCACTCCCCCGCCGCGGCCGGGCACGGCGGTGACCACGATCTCGCCGCCGTCGGGGGAGAACTTCACGGCGTTGTCGACCAGCTCGTCGAGCGAGAAGGTGAGCCACTCCCTGTCGGCCGCCACGGTGGGGAGCCTCCTGGCCACCCGGCGCCTGATCGGCAGCCGTTGGCCGACCTGGCGCCTCCAGCGGGCGACCACGTCGTCCACCACCGCCCGCGGGTCCACCTCCTCCGTGCGGAGCAGCACCCGGCCGGCCGCCTCCTCGGCGAAGAACTCGAGCATCTTCACGATCCGCAGCAGCGCCTCGGACTGCCGCAGGATCTCCTGGTGCCACTGCTGCGCCCGCTCGGCCGGGACCTCCTTGCGGTTCAGCAGCTCGGCGTAACCGATCACACCGGTGAGCGGGGTGCGAAGCTCGTGGCCCACCCGGCTGAGGAACTCGGTCTTCATCTGCTCGATCTCGCGCTCCCGGCGGAGGTCTCGCAGGACGAGCACGGTGCCGTCGGCCCCGGCGCCTTCAACCCGAAGTGGACCGGCTGACACCGCCACCGGCACGCGGGAGCCGTCGACCCGCTCGGCCCACGCCGCCGTGCTCCAACGGGCGGACGCCCCGGTGCGCATGCCGTCGGCCAGTGGCGAGCCGTCTTCGGAGCCCAGGCGGAGGACCTCCTCCACGGGACGGCCGCGGACCTCGCCGGCGCGCATGCCCACCAGCTCCTCGGCCGCCTGGTTGAAGTCGGTCACCCGGCCGGCCGGGTCCACCGCCACCAACGCCTCTCCCATGCCGGCCACCACCGCCTCGAGCCGGCCCCGCAGGCGCGACTCGGTGGCCGTCTTCTCCTGCACCGACGCCGCCATGGAGTCCACGGTGGTGCCGAGCACGCCGACCTCGTCGTCGGTCGCGATGCCGGCGCGCACGCCCAGGTCGCCGCGCTGGATGGCCTCGGCCACCGAGGTGAGGCGGCGCAGCCCCGAGCCGATCCGCTCGCCGATCACGGAGGCCAGCAGGAGGGCGAGGAAGCTGCCGACCAGGGCGATGAGGAACAAGCTGCGGAACAGCGAGCTCCTCGTGGCCTCCACCAGGGTCGTCGGGCTGGAGGCCACCATGGCCAGCACGGGGCGCCCGTCCGCCGCCCTCACGGGGGCCACGGCCACGAAGCGCTCGCCCACCACCGAGGACGTGCCCCGGCCCTCGTCGAGGGCGGCTCGAACCATCCGTCCGACCGCTGCCAGTGGCGGCTGGGCCCCCTCGCTGGCCACCACGCCGTTGCGCCCCACCAGGGCGGCGGCGAGGTCCTCGTCGTCGGCCGAGGTGACGCTGAGATAGGTCTCGTCGAGACGCGAGGCGGCCAGGGCCACGCCCAGCAGCTGGCGCTCGCCGTCCACGCTGGCCAGCACGGGCTGCACGCCCACGGCGAGGGCCTGGTCGGCGACCACCACCACCGAGCCGCGGCTGTCGGCGCTGGCCATGGCCTGGCCCACCACGTCGGAGCCGGCCAGGCCGACCACGGTGGCCTCGTCCAGGCCGGCCACTCCGTGCACCTGTCCGGAGCGGGCCACGTAGGCCAGGCTGACGTCCGACAGGAAGCGGCTGGACAGGCGGTCCAGCTCCGGGCTCAGCGCAGCAGAGGGGGCGGGGCTGGCCAGCAGTGGCTGCAGGACCTCGATGCGCTGCGTGGCCAGTGAGGCGGCCACGACCTTGGCGTCGGCCAGTCGGGCTCGGTAGGTCGCCGTGGCGGCGGCCGCCTCGTTCCTGGCCCGGCTCTCCAGGCGGTCCAGCTCGCCCTGCTCGACGGTCGAGACCAGCACCGCCGACAGCGCCACACCCAACACCAGCACGACGATGAGCAGGGTGACAGCGGCGCTGGCTGCGATGCGGGTGGCGATGGACCGCCGGCTGGCGACGACGACCGAGGCGCCCAGCGCGATGCCACCGGCCGCCAGCGACACCTCCGGGGTCACCCCCTCGAAGCCCACCTCCAGACCCACGGCCAGGGCCACCAGCGCCACGCCGGCCCACAGCAACCGACGGGCCGCCTGGTTGGTCGCCCACGCCCACGAGCCGAGGCCGGCGGCCGCGGCGCCGGCCAGCCGGAGGGCGACGACGGCGGCGGCGTCGCCATCGGCCACGAGCTGAGACCCGTGGAGGAAGGCGGCGGCGGCCAGCGCGGTGAAGCCGACCACCACGGCGACCCGGCTCGGTGGCTCCAGGCCGAGCAGCCGACCACGCAGGGCCACCACGGCCAACCCGGAGGCGGCAGCCAGGAACAGCACGAGCTCGGCGGCGAACTGCACCTGGGCGGCCGAAGCGGACACAGGCCTACCTGTCGACAGGCCTAGGAACGCACAACAGTGGAATCTGGGCGTCCCATGGGGGCCGATGCTACCCCGGGGTCCCCGCCCGAGCCGGACCGAGGGCGCTCAGGTCGCCTCCGAACTCGGCCATGACGGCCAGCGCCTCGTCGAGGTTCGAGACCTTCATGACCTTCAGCGCCCCGCCGGCATGGGAGCGGGCCTCCTCGAACTCCCCAGGCGGCACCAGGAAGAGCCTGGCGCCGGCGGAGCGGACCGCCGAGGTCTTCTGGGCCACGCCTCCCACGTCGCCGATCTGGCCGTCGAGCTCGATGGTGCCGGTCACCGCCACCTTGTGGCCGCCGGTCAGCTCCCCGGGCGTGAGGGTATCGAGCACCCCGAGCGTGAAGGCCAGCCCGGCCGACGAGCCGCCGATGGACCCGGAGTCGATGGTGACGTCGAAGGGGAACTCGAACCTCTGCCCCTTGGTCCGCAGGAACACCCCGAGGAACCCCCCCTCGCGCCCCTCACGGGAGGTCAGCACCACGTTCTCCGTACGCCGGCTCCCGTCGGCGCCCTCCACGTCGAGGCGGACGGGCTCTCCGGGCCGGCGGCCCCGGATCCGGTCGACGGCTCGCTGGGACAGGGCCGTGGGCACCCCGTCCACCGCCGTGACGACGTCGCCCTGGCCCAGCCGGCCATCGGCCGGGGAGCCCTTCTCCACGTCGACGACCAGCGCGCCCTTGCCCGCCTCGGGCACGGGGAAGCCGAGGCGGCGGAGGGCGACCACCACGGCCACCTGCTTGGAGTCGTCCATGAGCTGCACGTTCTGTCGCCTGAACTGCGTCCGGGGCCTGGTGCCGAGGATCTTCTCCTCGGGCACCACGTCGATGTCGGGGTGGAGCCATCCCCGCAGCGCTTCGAGGGGGGTGACCTGTCGCAGCGAGACCGTGGCCAGGAACACCGTCCCCTCTGGGGGGAAGGCCTTCTCCTCGGGCACCCGGATGAGGTCGTTGACCTGGCGAGCGGAGCCGGGCGCCAGGGCGAAGTACGGGATCGTCACCCCCGCCACGGCCAAGAACAGCAGGGCGACGATGACGGTGGCGAGCACCCGGGTGAGCGACCGGGACGGCCTCGGAGGAGCAGGCGCCCGCTCGCGGGCGGGGGGGCCCGGCACTACCATCTGATCGATCGTGTCCACCTCCGTGACCTGCCCCTTCCCGACCCAGCCTGCCATCCGACCGGCCCCTTCTGGCCGCGGGACAACGATCGCGTGACGCCTTCCGGCGGCGAGGGTCCTGGCGAGCCTTCGCCGCCTTCCGGGGCCAGGCCCGACCTCGCCACCAAGCCCATCCTCGAATGGAAGCCGGAGGACTGGATCGCCTGGGCCGAGAGCATCCCGCCGCTGGTGGCTCCGGCCCCGCCACCTCCCGCGGACTCGGCTGCTCCGGAGGCTGGCCCGGACTCGCAGATGGCGGCTGCGGAGGAGCCGGAGGACGGCCCGGCGCCACCGGTGGCCGAGCAGGCCGACGCTGACCCGCTGCCGACGAAGATGGCGGCGGAACCCGAGCAGGAGAATCCGCCGGCGCAGGCGGCGGCGCAACACGACGTCGCCCCTGACCCGGTGGTGGCACCGCCTCGCCCCCGTCCCCGAAGCCCCGGGCCGGCCACGGCGCCCGGCGAGTGGTGGGCCGGCGTCACCGCTGGGAG
>JALYHF010000243.1 GCA_030776745.1 Actinomycetota bacterium
GCGGGCCTCGGCGTAGCGGGCCCCGTCGGCTCGGAGCAGGCCCGAGAACACGGTTCCCTGCGCCGGGTTCCCCAAGTCGTGGGCGACCGACGCCGGCTGCCAGGGGCCCCAGGCGCCGGGCAGCAGGGCCGTGCGCACCTCGACGCCCGCGTCCTCGCTGCCCGACCAGGTCACGCCCAGGTGGGAAAGGGCGAAGGGCATGCGCACCGCCTGGCCGGCGGCGGCGGCCAGCTCCGACAGCCGGACCTGCGGGGCACTCCAGGCCAACCGCACGGGTACGAGCGTCCACGCCGTCGCCATCAACGCGGTCAGCACCACCAGCCGCGCCCGCCGAGCTCGCATCGGCGGGAACTCTATTGCCATCTGAGGGAGCACGAGGGATGGCACGGCCGGGCCGTGACACGATGGGGGCGATGGAGCCGTCTGCTTCCCCGTCGGACCCCCCCGCCAAGCGGCGGCGGCCCCTCATCGCCCGACCCGAGCGCGGCATCGGATGGGCCGAAGGGGGCCGCCTCACGACCCGCCAGCGGGTCGTCCCCGTCCTCGCCCTGCTGGTGCTGCTCGGGGCGCTGGCCTACGTCCTCGTGCCGTTCACGGTGGCCGAGACCGTCGACTGCCAGGGCGCCTTGCGGGGGTCGGATCCCCAATCGGAGATCGCCCCGGGCGCCATCGTGGGCGACCCTCGCGCCGCCTGCCGGGACGTGGGCAACAGCAGGCTCTCCCTGGCCGGCGTGGTGGGCGTGGCCGCCTTGATCATCGGCGCCGCCGGGCTCTTCCTCCCGCCCGATCCCGAGGAGCAGGACGAGCCCGACGAGGAGCTCCCCGAGGCGGAGCAGGGCTGAGTGCCGTCGGCCGGCGAAGCAGGGCGCTGAGGAACGTGGACCTCACGGCCACCGCCGCCCTGAACGCCGACCCCGAGCGAGTCTTCGCCGAGGTGGCCGACCTGTCCACCTACCCGTTCTGGCTCGGGATCGTCAGCGGCGCGCGTGCCGCCGAGCCCGACCACGGCCGCCCGGCGTGGCTGGTGGACCTCGGTGTGCAGCTCGGCCCCCTCCGTCGTACCAAGCAGGTCCGCATGGCGCGGGTGCATCACGAGCCGCCGCAGCGGGTGCGCTTCGAGCGCTTGGAGCACGACGGGCGCACGCACTCCACGTGGGTCCTCACCGCCACCGTGGCCCCCACCGAGACCGGCTCGCTGCTCACCGTGGACCTGCACTACGGCGGCTCACGAGCCCTTCCCCTGGTCGATCGGGTGCTGGAGGAGGAGGTGCGCCGTGCGGGGCCCCGCCTGGAGCAGCGCTTGGCCGGCTCCGGCCGCTGAGACCCTCGTATGGTGGCGACGATGACGACGCCAGGGGAGGGGGGCGGGCGGGTTACCCACGATCGGGACGCCCTCTACATCGGCGGGGACTGGGTCGCCTCCGGCTGCGGCAGGGCCATCGACGTGGTCAACCCCGCCACCGAAGCCGTCCTTGGGCGTGTCCCGGAGGGACGCGCCGAGGACGTCGACCGGGCGGTGGCCGCCGCCCGCGCCGCCTTCCCGTCTTGGTCGGAGGCATCCGTCGCGGAGCGGGGCAAGTACCTCCGTGCCATCGGCGAGGGCCTCCAGGCCCGGATGGCCGAGGTCGGCGCCCTGGTCGCCCAGGAGGTGGGGACGCCCCTCAACCTGGCCACCATCGTGCAGGCCGGATGGCCCACCATGACGTTCGCGGCAACGGCCGAGCTCCTCCTTTCGTTCCCGTTCGAGGAACACGTCGCCAACTCGCTCGTCGTGCGCGAGCCCGTAGGCGTGGTCGGCTGCCTGACCCCGTGGAACTTCCCGCTCCACCTCATCGCCGCCAAGGTGGCGCCGGCGCTGGCCGCGGGGTGCACGGTGGTCCTCAAGCCCAGTGAGGTGGCGCCCCTCACCGCCTTCGTGCTGGCCGAGATCGTCCAGGGGGTCGGGCTCCCCCCTGGCGTGTTCAACCTGGTGACGGGGACCGGGCCGGTGGTGGGCGAGGCCCTCGTGGCTCACCCCGGGGTGGACATGGTGTCCTTCACCGGCTCAACCACGGTGGGCCGGCGGGTGGGTGAGCTGGCCGCCGGGACGGTGAAGCGAGTCTCGCTGGAGCTGGGTGGCAAGTCCGCCACCGTCATCCTCGACGACGCCCCCCTCGAGGAGGCCGTCGTCCAGGGCGTGGGCCGTGCCTTCCTCAACTCCGGCCAGAACTGCGCCGCCTTGTCCCGCATGCTCGTTCCCCGCTCGAGGCTGGCCGAGGCGGAAGCGCTGGCTGTCGCGGCCGCGGCCTCCTACACGCCCGGTGACCCCATGGCGCCGGGCAGCCGGCTGGGCCCGGTCGTCTCGGAGGCCCAACGCGGCAGGGTCTTCGCCAGCATCGAGCGGGGGATCGATGCCGGGGCCACGCTGCTCACCGGCGGCGCGGGTCCGCCCCCCGGGCTCGAGAAGGGGTTCTTCGTGCCGCCCACCGTGTTCTCCGGCGTGAGGACCGACATGGCCCTGGCCCAGGAGGAGATCTTCGGGCCAGTGCTCTGCCTCCTCCCCTACGACACCGAGGCCGAAGCCGTGGCACTGGCCAACGACACCATCTACGGCCTGTCCGGCGCGGTGTGGTCGGGCGACGGCGAGCGAGCCATGCGGGTGGCACGCCGCCTGCGCACCGGCCAGGTGGAGGTCAACGGCGGGTCCTTCAACCTCCTCGCCCCCTTCGGTGGCTACAAGCAGTCGGGCAACGGCCGCGAGTTGGGCCGCTTCGGGCTCGAGGAGTTCTTCGAGCTCAAGGCGCTCCATCTCTAGAGGTGCGGCGGGAGGGGTGACTGGTTAGCCTGTCGGCCCATGCGGAGAGCCCTGGCTGCCTTCGCAGCCACCGCGCTGAGCCTCTCCTTCTCGCCTGGCGCGGGCGCCGCCGAGAAGGCACCGTCGGCCTCCGAGTTGGCCGGTGCGCAGAAGCGGGCCAACGAGGCCGCCGCCCGGCTGGCCGACGCACAGACGGCGCTGGCCCGGGTGGAGCAGGAGGTGGCCCGGCTCGAGGCCCGCACGGCCGCCAGCCGGGCCCGGCTGACGGCATTGGAAGGAGCCGTCCGCCAGCTGGCCGTGCGCCAGTACGTGCAGGGCGGGGAGCCCATGGTCTGGCTGGGCGACGGCGACCTGGGGGAGGCGGTCCGAAGCCGGGCCATGCTCCGCTTCGTGACGCTCGGCCACACCGACGCCATCGGGGACTACCGCGTGGTCCGGACCGACCTCGAGGAGGGCAGGGAGGCGCTCGAGCAGCGGTTGTCCAAGCAGCGGTCGGCCGTGGCCCGGCTGCGCCAGGACGGTGAGCGGATAACCGGGGAGCTCAGCCGGCTGGCGTCGGCCCAGCGGGCCTACGAGGACAAGCTGGTGGCGGACCGAGAGGTGGCGGACAGGAGGGCGGCGGC
>JALYHF010000244.1 GCA_030776745.1 Actinomycetota bacterium
CGCCGGCGCTGCGCCCCCGCCCGGCAGGGCCGTGAGGGCACCGAGGACCGTCGGGGCCACGACCGAACCGACGAGCCCGGCGGCCGGGCCGAGCAGGCCGGCAACGCCGCCGGCGATGCCGGCGACGGGCCCCAGCACAGCCGGGACGGCGCCCACGATGCCGGCGACGGGACCGAGCACGGCGGGGATGGCTCCGACGACCGCCGGGAGCACGCCGCTGACGGCTCCGAGGACCCCCGGCAGCGCGCCGGTGACGGCGCCGAGGACGGTGGGCAGCAGCCCGGTGACGATGCCGAGCACGGCCGGCAGCAGGCTGGTGACGATGCCGAGAACGGCCGGCAGCAGGCTGGTGACGACGCCCAGGACGGTGGGCAGCAGCTCGGTGACGAGGCCGAGGACGGTGGGCAGCAGCCCGGTCACGAGACCGAGGACGGCCGGCAGCAGGCTGGTCACCACGCCCAGCACCGTCGGCAGCAGCTCGGTGACGAGGCCGAGGACGGTGGGCAGCAGGCTGGTCACCACGCCCAGCACCGTCGGCAACAAGCTGGTGACGATGCCGAGCACGGCGGGCAGCAAGCTGGTGACCAGGCCGAGGACGGTGGGCAGCAGCCCGGTGACGACCCCGAGGAGGCCGGGCAGCAGGTCGGCCAGGCCGCCGAGCGGTCCGGTGACGGGTCCTGCACTCGCCGCCGTCGACAGCAGCACCGAGCCGGCGAACGTGGCGAGGAGCGCGACGACAGCGAAGGTCAGCCGTCGACGCCGGTATCGGGACGTGGGTTGGAGGAGGGCGACGTTGATGGCCATGGTGGGACCTCGTTCTGTGACGGGCGCGCACAACCACGCGTTCACGCTGTGGAAGCGGGAGGCTGCACCACGCCGGGCTGGTTCGATCTACCTAGTCATTCGGTGGCAGACCGCGGCGCCTTTAGCCACCCGGCGCTGATTGTTGCGGGCGGTGCCGAGCGTCAGCCCGAGGCGATGGTGTGGACGGCGAGGATCCCAGGAGCCGAGGCCAGAGCGTCGATCACGTCGCTGGGCACCGGTCCATCGGTGGCCAACACCATCAGGGCCGTGCCGCCAGCAGGCGAACGGCCCACCTTGAGGTCAGGGATGTTCATGCCCGCCTCGGCCAGGGCCGTGCTGACCAAGGCGATCATCCCTACGCGGTCGTCGTTGCGGACCACGAGCATGTGGCGGGACACGGGCACCTCGATGTCGTGGTCGTCGACCATGACGATCCTCGGTTCGGCCCGCAGCCCGAAGAGGGTGCCGGCGATGGCGTGGTCCGCGCCTCGGAGGGTGAGAAGGTTGACGTAGTCGTGGGCCGTGGAGCTCTTGGACTCCTTGACCTCGAGGCCCCGCTCGGTGGCCAGCTGCGGCGCGTTGACGTAGGACACGGGCTCCTCCACCGCCGCCGAGAACAGGCCCTTGAGCACCGACAGGGTCAGGATGCGGGTGTCGTAGTCGGCCAGCGCACCCTGGTACTCCACCTCCAGCACCGGGGGAATCCCCTCGTTGAGCAGCGCGAAGATGCGCCCGAGGCGCTCGGCCAGGGGCAGGAACGGCCGCACCGTCTCAGACGCCTCGGTGGCGCTCACGTTGACGGCGAAGGGGACGAACTCGCCGGCCAGGGCCAGCAGCACCTGCTCGGCGATGGTCACCCCCGCCTTGTCCTGCGCCTCCCGGGTACTGGCCCCGAGGTGGGGCGTGACCACCACCTCCTCCAGCTCGAAGAGCGGGGAGGAGCTGGTGGGCTCGGTGGCGAACACGTCGATCCCGGCGCCGGCCACCAGGTCGCTCCGCACCGCTTCGGCCAGCGCCTCTTCGTCCACGATGCCGCCCCTGGACGAGTTGACGATGCGCAGCCCCGGCTTGGCCTTGGCCAGCAGCTCCTTGCCCAACAGGCCCATCGTCTCAGGGGTCCTGGACACGTGGATGGTGAGGAAGTCCGCCCGGGAGACCAGCTCCTCGACCGTCCCCACCAGCTCGATGCCCAGCTGGCGGGCACGGTCGGCCGATACGAAGGGATCGAAGGCGATGAGGCGCATCCCGAAGGCCAACGCCCGCTGGGCCACCAGCGTGCCGATGCGGCCGAGCCCGAGCACGGCCAGCGTCTTGCCGTGCAGCTCCACACCCTCCCATCGTGACCGCTCCCACTTCCCCGCCTTGAGCGCGGCGTGGGCCTGGGGGATGTTGCGGGCCTGGGCCAGCAGGAGGGCCATGGTGTGCTCGGCGGCCGAGAGCACATTCGACTGCGGGGCGTTGACGACCATGACGCCCCGCCTGGTGGCCGCCGCCACGTCCACGTTGTCGAGCCCGATGCCGGCCCGGCCCACGACGACCAGGTCACGCCCGGCCTCGATGAGCTCGGCCGTGACGGTGGTGGCCGACCGGATGATGAGGGCGTGGGCGCCGCCCACGGCTCGGAGGAGCTCGTCGGGCCCGAGCTCCAGGCGCTCGTCGACCTCATGGCCGGCGGCAGCCAGCAGCTCGAGGCCTCGGGGCGAGAGCTGCTCGGTGATCAGGATCCGGGCCATGGCTAGGCGTCGAGCAGCTTGGCGATCCGGGTGACGCCCTCGACCAGGTCGTCGTCACCGAGGGCGTAGGACAGCCTGGCGTAGCCCGGGCTCCCGAAGGCCTCGCCCGGCACGATGGCCACCCGGGCCTCGTCGAGGATGACCTCGGCCAGCTCCAGGGTGGTCTGCGGGCGCCGCCCCCCGATCTCCCGTCCGAGCACGCCCCGGAACGACGCGAAGGCGTAGAAGGCACCCTCCGGCTCGATGCAGGACACCCCATCGATGTCGTTGAGGAGCCCGTGGATCCGAAGGCGCCGCCGGTCGTAGGTCTCCCGCATCCGCTCGACGGCGGTGAGGTCGCCGCTCACGGCCACCAGCGCCGCCTGCTGGGAGACGTTGGCCACGTTCGACGTGGCGTGCGACTGCAGGTTGGTTGCTGCCCGCACCACGTCGGGCGGGCCGATCATCCAGCCCACCCGCCACCCCGTCATGGCGTAGGTCTTGGCCACGCCGTTGACCACCACGCAGCGTTCGGCCAGCTCGGGCACGAGCACCGGCAACGAGTGGTGCGTGGCCGATCCGTACACCAGGTGCTCGTAGATCTCGTCCGTGAGGACCCAGATCCCGCTCTCGGCGGCCCAGCGGCCCACCGCCTCCATCTCCTGGCGGGGGTAGACGGCCCCCGACGGGTTGGAGGGCGACACGAAGACGAGCATCTTGGTCCGAGCCGTGCGAGCCGCCTCGAGCTGGTCGACGCTGGCACGGAAGCCGGTGGACTCGTCGGTGCCCACGAACACGGGGGTGCCCCCGGTGAGGGTGACGGCCTCCGGATAGGTGGTCCAGTAAGGGGCGGGGACGATGACCTCGTCGCCCTCGTCCAGCAGGGTGGCGAAGGCGTTGTAGATGGCGTGCTTGCCGCCGTTGGTGATGAGGACCTGCGAGGCCTCGACGGTGTAGCCGGAGTCCCGCCCGGTCTTGGCCGCCACCGCCGACCGCAGGGCGGGAAGGCCGCCCACGGGGCCGTACTTGTGGTTCCTCGGATCGCGGCAGGCCTGTGCCGCCGCCTCCACGATCGGCTCGGGCGTGGGGAAGTCCGGCTCACCGGCCCCGAACCCGATGACGTCCTCACCGGCCGCCTTGAGGGCCTTGGCCTTGGCGTCGATGGCGAGGGTGGCGGACTCCTTGACGGCGGCGACACGTGTCGAGATATGACCCATGGCTGCCATGCTGTCACAGTGACCACCGATCCTCCCCTCGACGTCGTCATCCCGCCCGACCTCCTGCCCTCCGACGGACGGTTCGGCTCGGGGCCGGCCAAGGTCCGCCCCGAGGCGGTTGCCGCCCTGGCCGCCGCCGCCCCCGGCTATCTCGGCACCAGCCACCGCCAGGCCCCCGTCCGCTCCATGGTCCGGCGGCTGCGGGAGGGGCTCTCCGAGCTGTTCTCGCTCCCGGACGGGTACGAGGTCGCCCTGGGCAACGGCGGCAGCACCGTGTTCTGGGACGTGGCCACCTTCTGCCTCGTCGATCACAGGAGCCAACACCTCTCCTTCGGCGAGTTCTCGTCCAAGTTCGCGGCTGCGGTGGCCGCCGCCCCCCACCTCGAGGATCCCGAGGTGCGGTCCTCACCGTTCGGGACGCATCCCTCGGCCGCGGCCAGCCCCCATGTCGACCTCTACGCCTTGACCCACAACGAGACGTCCACCGGTGTGGCCATGGAGGTCCGCCGCCCGGAGGGCGCCGCCGACGGCTCCCTGGTGGCGGTCGACGCCACGTCGGCCGCGGGGGGCCTGCGGGTAGACGCTTCCGAGTTCGACGCCTACTACTTCGCGCCCCAGAAGTGCTTCGCCTCCGACGGTGGCCTGTGGGTGGCGCTGCTCTCGCCCACCGCCGTGGAGCGGGCCGAGCGCCTGTGCCGCTCCAGCCGCTGGGTCCCGGCGTCGCTCGACCTCGCCATCGCCCTCGAAAACTCCCGCCTGGACCAGACCTACAACACCCCGGCCCTGGCCACGCTGTTCCTCCTGGTGCACCAGGTGGAGTGGGTCCTGGCCGAGGGCGGGCTGGAGTGGGCCGCCCGGCGCTGCGACCGCTCGGCCGAGCACCTCTACGGCTGGGCCGAGTCCTCGGCCTACACGTCGCCTTTCGTGGCCAAGCCCGACGAGCGCAGCCACGTCGTCGGCACCGTCGACCTCGACGCCTCTGTCGACGCCGGCGTGGTGGGCGCGGTGTTGCGGGCCAACGGCATCGTGGACACCGAGGCCTACCGAAGGCTGGGCCGGAACCAGGTGCGGGTGGCCATGTATCCCGCCATCGAGCCCGACGACGTGGCCGCCCTCACCACCTGCATCGACCACGTGGTGGCGCGTCTGGCATAGGCGGGGCCCACGCCCCACACCCCAGTTTCGAGTACATGGCGGGCGGAAACGGCCCGCCATTTACTCGATACTCC
>JALYHF010000245.1 GCA_030776745.1 Actinomycetota bacterium
GCGACGGCCAAGTCAGTCGGTCCCTCGAGGACACCAAATGAGGGATCATCCCGGAAGGGGGCAAGCACAGCGGTCGACGCGCCGGTAGCCCGAGGTTGGCCGGCGTCGGTCACACCGGCGAGGAGGGCGGTGAGCTCGTCGCCCACGGTGTGCACCTCGATGCGCTTGACGAACGGCTTCCCCAAGAAGAAGTCGTCGTTGGCGGTGTAGAGGTGGGAGCCTTGACCCTGGGAGTACGACTCGAGGCGGTACGGGCCCGAGCCGACCAGAATGCTCAGGTCCTGTGCCTTGGGCGCGTCGGGGATGGAGGACCAGACGTGCTTGGGGATTACAGGGTACGAAGGCGGCCTGGCCCTCGCCAAAGGTCACGACGGGCTTGTCCAGGCGGATTTCCACGGCCCGTCCACCGGTTGCGCTCACTCCCGCCACGTCCTGGGGGCGGGCGATGACGAAGGGAAACAGCCTCTGAGCTGCGAAGTACTCAAGGTGAACACCACGTCGTCGGGCGTCACAGGACGCCCGTCGTGCCAGCGGGCGTTGTCGCGCAGCTCGAAGCTGTAAGTCATGCCGTCGCTCGAGCGCTGATAGCGGCCGGCGAGCCAGGGCAGGAGCTTGCCGGTGGAGTCGCTCCACAACAGGGAGTCGTAGAGATAGCTCATCCGTTGATAGCCAGGCCCGAGGCGATAGGCGAACGGGGAGGGAAACCCGTAGTCCTCCTCGGCGCCGAGCCTCAGCGTCGGTCGGGGGGCCGGGCCCAGCGAGCCGGGCGTGCCCCCGGCTTCGATGCCGTCGGGGAGCTCGGCGACTTGGTGCACGAGGCCAGGGTGAGCGCCGCCGCAGCCTGCAGGCTGGCTCGGAGAAACCTTCTGCGGTCCATTCAAGCCCTTTCAACAGCGCTAGGGGCGCGGCTCCAACGGCCGCACGGAAAGCCGGAATGCGACGCTCGGTCTAGCCACTGGGCAGCTTCGGCTGCGCTGGTTGCGACCAGCGAAGACGGCGAAGCGGCCAGGACGGGACAGCGCACCGGCAACTGCTGGGTGCACTGGTGGTGGTCACGACAGGGACGCTCACTGCCGCTCAACCGTAACCAGTGACGGCGTCAACCCACCATTCAATGGAGCGGTAATGGGGAACCATCTCACGAGCCCGTCGCTGCGAGAGGGGGCGCACTCCCAGAGGGTCTCGAGCCTCCTGGTCCCCACGATCTTCTTCAGTGTGGGTCTCCGCTCCAGCTCGGGGGTGCCGCCCGCTAGTAGGCCACTCATCATCGGTGAACGTGCTCATCGGGGCGATCCCTGTCCCACACCAGCGCAGCGGCGTCCAACGAGAGCACCGCTCGGCGTCGGTAGGGTCGCGCGATGCAGGTGCAGCGGTCCTCGGTCGAGTCGGTCAACCTCTTCTTCGACGAGGGGGCCCAGCTCATGGGGCTGGAGGACGAGATGTATGACGTCCTCCGGTCGTCCTACCGGGAGGTCACCGTGCAGGTCCCCGTCCGCCTCGACTCCGGCGAGCTGGCCGTGTACTGGGGCTACCGAGTGCAGCACAACGCGGCACGGGGGCCCTACAAGGGTGGGGTCCGCTACCACCCCACCGCCGACCTCAACGAGGTGCGCGCTCTGGCTTCGCTGATGACCTGGAAGACGGCGCTGCTCGACCTGCCCTTCGGTGGTGCGAAGGGCGGGATCGCCGTCGATCCCACCGGCATGAGCAAGGGGGAGCTGGAGGCCATGACGCGGCGCTTCACCCTCGCCATCGGCCACGTGCTCGGTACCAACCGCGACATTCCTGCTCCGGACGTCAACACCGACGCGCAAACGATGGCATGGATGATGGACGCCTTCTCGAGCCGCCACGGCTACTCCCCGGCGATCGTCACCGGCAAACCCCTCGATCTGGGCGGCGCCCCCGGTCGAGAGGGCGCCGCCGGGCGCGGGGTGGTGGAGATCCTGGAGATGGCCTGCCGCCACTGGGACATCGACTTCACGTCGCAGCGCGTGGTCATCCAGGGGTTTGGCAGCGTCGGCTCGTCCGCTGCCGCGGTACTCGCGGAGCGAGGGGTGAAGGTGATCGGTGTCTCTGACGTGAGTGGCGCGCTCTACGACCCTGCCGGGCTCAACATCGCCCGGCTGTTGGAGTGGAGGGCGTCGTCGAGGGGCGCCCTCCTCGCCGACTACGAGGCAGGACGCCACGAGCATCTGACGAACGAGGAGCTGCTCCAAAGCGACTGCGACGTCTTGATCCCCGCCGCCCTGGGCGGGGTGATCCACCACGGCAACGCCGAGCGGGTAAAGGCGAAGATCGTCGTGGAGGCGGCGAACCACCCAGTGACGCCGGAGGGCGACAAGATCCTCCACGACCGCGGCGTGCGCGTCGTGCCCGACCTTCTGGCCAACGCCGGCGGCGTGAGCGGGTCCTACTTCGAATGGACCCAGAACATCCAGCAATTCCGATGGAAGCTCGAGCGCTTCAACGCCGAGCTGAGGGACGTTCTCCAGAGGGCGTTCGACGTGACGGCCGCTTTCGCCGAGCAGCGCCGAGTGACGCTGCGCCAAGCCGCCTTCGCCATCGGCATCGCGCGCGTCGGCCGCGCCTCTCGGCTCCGCGGCTACGTGTAGCACCACCGCGCACGACTGGCGGCGCCTCCGATGGGGGGAGCGGCTTGGCGCCAGATCGGTCAGCGGCGCAGGGCGGCGAGGGCGTCGTCGAAGGTGTCCACGGGGACGACCCGCAGTCGGGGCCCAGCTGCCCTCTTGGCCAGGTCGGCCTCGGCTCGGGGGACGAGGAACAGCACCGCGTCCGCTCGCTCGGCCGCCGCCACCTTCTCGGCCACCCCGCCCACGGGGCCAACCCTTCCCCTGCCGTCGATCGTCCCCGTGCCGGCGACGCGACGTCCGCGGGCGAGGTCGCCTGGGTCGACGAGGTCGTAGACGGCGAGAGCCGTCATCAGCCCCGCCGACTCGCCGCCGATGCGCTCGGGGGCAACCTCGACGGGGAAGGGGAGACGGACGGCGGCCGCGACCGTGCGCAGGGCCACCCCCAGGCCGGGGCGACCCAACCGGCTCACCTCGTCCACCACGATGCGGAGCTCCCGGGCCTCGTCCCCGCGTTGGACTCGCACTCTCACGAGGTCGCCACTGGTGGCGCGGGCGGTGACGGCGGCGACGTCGGCGGCGGTGAGAACGGGCCAGTCGTTGATCGCCGTGATGACGTCACCCTCGCGGAGCCTGCCCTCGGCCGGGCTGCCCTCGATGACGCCGGCCACGCGCGCGCCCGCACCCGTCACCTCGGCAGGGAAGCCGGCGGCACGCAAGCCCACGGCGGCGGCCAACTGCGCGCTCTCCCGGTACAACTGGCGCTGAGCCTCGACGTACTCGTCGGCGTCGACACCGGGCGGGATCACCTGCTGGCGAGCCACGACCGACCGGCGGCCGTCGAGCCAGGCGACCACCGTCTCCACCGCGCTCGGCTCCGAGACGCGAACAGTGGTGAGCAGCAGGTCACCGGAGACCTGGTCTTCGGCCTGGCCGACCAGCTCGATGCGGGCGGGCACGGACAACGCCGCGCCGGGGCTGAGGACCACGAGCGGCATGGGGACGACCAGGAGGGCGGCCACGATCACCGCGGCCCCGCTGACGAGGAAGGGGCGTCTCACTGCGGCGCGTCCCGCCCGAGCACGGCGCGCCGCTGCACCAAGCGCGCCAGTCGCTCGGCGCTGACCACCCCGACGGCGCGGTCACGGTCGGTGACGACGGCGACGCCCTCTTCGCCGAGCTTGGCCAGGAGGGTGGCGGCATCCTCATCGGCGCCGACCTTCGGCAGCCCCTCGACCGATCGCATCACGGCCGACACCGGAAGGCTGGGCCGATCAGTCGGGGGGACGCGTCGCACGTCGTCGGTCCGCACCACACCAACGACGCTGCCATCGCTGGTCACGGGGAAGGTGTCGGTGTCCGAGAGCCGGAACCAGCCGTCCACGGCGGCCTGCACCGAGTGGTCAGCCGGGATGGGTTCTAGTGAGGCATCGGCCAGCGCAGCGGCGGGGAGACCAGCGAGCCAGCGCTCCGCTTCGGCATGGGCCACCTCGGCGGTGGCGGCCTGGACCAGGAACCAGCCGATGAACGCCAGCCACAGCCCCCCTACGAAGGCGGCCGGCAGGAAGAACACCTGGG
>JALYHF010000246.1 GCA_030776745.1 Actinomycetota bacterium
ATCCTGCAGACCTCCCAGCCCCTGGTGGGCCAGCTGGACAAGGTGGTGGGCGTGGCCCGCTCCATCGACGGCCTGGCCACCTCCATCACCGGCCACGCCGTGAACATCAACAACGACATTCGGGGCATCAACGCCCAGACCACGGGGATCTTGGCCACGGCGCAGTCCATCAACCGCGGCGTCGAGCAGATCAACCGCAGCGTGGACACCACCATCGCGCTGGCCCGCGACATCAAGCTGACCCTCGACAACATCCTGCCGGTCGAGAGGTCCATCCGCCAGAACGCCGCGGGAATCGACAGCAAGCTGCCTCCGTTCCTCCGCGGCCTGCCCGACGTGCCGGTGCCGGGCCTGTAGCCCAGGAAAAGGGGAGCCAACGGAATGTAGCCGCTCGGTCGGAGGGGGCCCCGACCGAGACCGGGGCCTGACCTGACATCGCCTCTTTGTCAATCCGTTCAGCCCTCCACCTTCGAATACAGGCGTGTCCCAGCCTGACCTCGGCCCGGTCGCGCGCCGGCATGCCCCAATACCGCTCTGGGACGGCGTGGCGCGGCCGAGAGCGACCCGACTGCCGTGAACCGTTCAGTCGAGCCCCACGGGGCGTACCTCTCGGCCAAGCTCCGCAGCCTTCGAAAGGAGGCCGACCTGACGGGAAAGGCGCTGGCCCAGCGGGCCGGTATGAGTCAGTCCAAGATCTCGAAGATCGAGACCGGCAGGCTGGCGCCGTCTCCCGGCGACGTCACTCGGCTGGCAGCGGCCCTGGACGCCTCTCGAGAGACGAGGGATCAGCTTCTTGCCCATGCGGAGGCTCTTCACACCCAGTTCAACAGCTTGGCCCGGGCTCCGTCACCGGGATCGGATTGGACCACGTGGTTTCGGGAGGCCGAGCGCTCCTCGACGACGCTCAGGATCTTCCAAACGGCGATCGTCCCGGCGCTCCTCCAAACCCGTCCCTATGCCGAGGAAGTGCTCAAACGGGCCGAGTTCCTGGCCAGCGGAGACGTGGCGGAGACGGCGGCCCGGCTCGAGCGCCAGTCGATCCTCTGCAAGACCTCGAAGGAGTTCGTCGTCGTGATGACAGAGTCGGCGCTGCGGACGAAGATCGGCTCGGCGGAGATGATGCGGGCCCAGCTCGATCGGGTCGTGGAGCTGTCCTCCCTGCCGAACGTGAGGGTCGGGGTCATCCTCTGGGCCACCGAGGTACCGGTCATCCCCTACAACAGCTTCTGCATCTTCGACGAGCGGCTCGTGCTTTCAGAGACGATGACCGCCGAGGTGATGGTTCGGGAGAGCCGCGACATCGCCAGCTACCTGAAGACCTTCTCGGTCCTCCAGCGAGAGGCGACGTTCGACGACGCGGCGCGTGAGATCGTGTCCGACATCGCCCGCTCGTTCCAGGCCTACCGCCCAGAGGGCGGCCCACCCGGTTCACTGAAGGGCGGGAGCAGCCCGTCGGCCATCGAGGAGACCAGCGGGGCAGCCGGCCCCCCGTGACGCCGTCGAGATCGTGGCCCGCCGAGGTGACGGGACATCAGGCCCCGACGTCCCACCACAGCGTCACCAGCCGCTCGGGGGGCTCCTCCTCCGGTGGAGGGAGGAGCGCCTCGATGTCGGTGTCCCGTTCGGGGCCCAGGCACAGCCTTCGCCGGGCGAAGGCCACCCTGTCGGCTCGGTCGCCCTTCTTCCAGAGCGACGGCCGCTCGCTCTCCTCGTGGCGCACGGGCAACCCCATCTCGCCGAGGACGTCCAAAGCGTCCGCCGCCGTGGGCGAGGTGGGCCGCTCGAAGCCGTGCAGTGCTCGCCACAACCCGTTCAGCCTGGCCATGGGGTGCTCGGCGAAGAACTCGACGACCACCCGCCGCCGAGCGCGGTCGGTCAAGGCCTCGGCGAAGGGCACGAGGTCGGCCACGTTGTAGAAGACGTGGTGGCAGACGACGACATTGGCCGACTCCACCAGCGCAGCAACGTCGGCCAGCCACCGAGCACCTCCCGGTGGGCCACGCCCCGGCGCTGGCAGGCCCGAGCGAAGGCGGCCAGCATGTCCACCCCCTGGTCCACTCCGCGTCCTGCGGGATGGCCCACGACGCCAGGTCCTCCGCCCACCGCGCTGCCGCCCTGCTCACCGCTCAATCTTCGCCTCTGGGCCGGCCGAGGGCGACCAGGGCCTCGCCAGGAGGCGGCACGGCACTACGATGCCGAGGTGCCCTCCCTGGCGGAGCTCGGGCGTGAGGCAAGTGCCTGCACCCGCTGCCCGCTGTCCTCTGGTCGCACCAGCGTCGTCTTCGGCGTCGGCCACCCGGACGCCGACTTGATGTTCGTGGGCGAAGGCCCCGGCCGCGACGAGGATCTGCAGGGGGAGCCGTTCGTGGGGCGGTCGGGCCAGCTGCTCGACCGGGTCATCCGCGAGGAGCTCGGCCTCGGCCGGGAGCACGTCTACATCGCCAACGTGGTGAAGTGCCGCCCCCCGGGCAACCGCGACCCCCTGCCCGACGAGGTGGCGTCCTGCCGGCCCTACCTCGAGCAGCAGATCGAGCTGGTGGACCCGACGGTCATCGTGACCCTCGGCAACTTCGCCACCCGCCTCCTGCTCGACGCGACGGCCGGCATCCGCCAGCTGCGGGGGTCGACCTACCCGTACCGCGGCGCCGTCGTCGTGCCCACCTTCCACCCTTCGTTCGTGTTGCGCAGCGGCGGG
>JALYHF010000247.1 GCA_030776745.1 Actinomycetota bacterium
GCGACGCCGTGAGCACGGCCAACTCGGGGGCCAACGCCACCTCGCTGGCCACCTCGGGTGACACCGGCGACGCCGCCAACCTCGTGGTCGTGGCCGGCGTGACCGGCGGGGACGGCGGCGAGGGCGGCGACGTGGACGTGACCGGCGGCATCGCTCGCGGCGGCGACAACCGGATCAACGTCGTCGACCGCGATCCGGCCGCTGATCCCGACGACGAGGACGTGACCATCGGCGACGTGGTGGCCACCGGTGGGCGCACGGCCGCCGTCGGGCGGGCCAACGGCGGCGCCGGCGGCGACGTCACCGTCACCACCAACCCGGTGGCCGTCTCGGGGAACTCGGGAGAGGTGACCGCCCAGTCCAGCGCGACCAACTACGGCAAGACCGGCGACGCCACCTCTATCCTCGATGCCAACCCCACCGCCATCTCGGGCGACTCGGGCGACACCGGTGAGACCGGTGACGCCTTCGCCGGCGTCACCGGTGACACTGGCGACACCGGCGCCACCGGCGACGAGCGCGAGGTCGTCGAGGACGACTTCTTCGGCGGCTTGCTCGACGACGAGGAGAAGGAACTGGTCGGCGACTTCTTCGGCGCCGAGGCCACAGCAGTCAGCTCGGCTCCGGAGGAGGGCACCGCTGCCGCCACGGACACCGGCACTGGCAGCGCCGGCGGCGAGGTCGAGGAGGGCGAGCCGGTCGGAACCGCTGAGGTGACCTCGCAGGACACCACGCCCAGCGGCACCACCACCATCCAGTCCGGCGTGGGCGGCACCGAGACCGGCGAAGGCACCGGCACCCTCACCACGCAGGGGGCAACAGCTGAGCCCGCCGCCGCTTCGACCGGGGGCACCTCGGCGGGGGAGAACCTGAGGTTCTTGGCCTCAGGAACGGCGGCGGTGGCCGACGAGAACTCGGTGGCTTCGGGTAGCGGCTTTGCCGCCGACGGCTCGGTGGCTTCCGGTGATGCCGTTGCCATCGGCAACTCGGTCGCTTCGGGATGCTCCATCGCCACCAACTGGTCCACCGCCTCGGGAGGCATCTGCCCCCCCGAGGTGGTCAAGCCGCCCCACGGGGACAAGGTGGTCGAGAAGGACAAGGACAAGGTGGGCCGTCAGGAGCGGTCCGAGAGGGCCAGGCAGGCTGACCAGCGGGGAGCGGCGGTGAGGGCCTTGGCCCGCACCGGCGTCGACACCGCCACCATGGCGCTGTCCTCGGCGCTGGCCATGCTCCTCGGCACCTTGTTGTTGGTCCTGAGCAGCATCGACCGTCGTCGCAAGAACGAGGCCTAGAGTCCGGCTCGAGAACCTGTCGTCCACCCACAACGCCAAAGAAAGAAGAGGAGAGATGAACCCTGACAAGCGAGTGACGAGGCGAGCCTCGCACCTGGCGGCACTCACGAGCCTGGTGGCCGCCTTGGCGCTGCTGGTGGCCGGGCCGGCTGCGGCGGACGGCCACGGTGGTCCCGCCAGGGCCGACGACGGTTCCGTTGCGTCCGGGTCGGCGCACGCCTCCGACAACTCGACCGCCTCCGGTGACGCGGTGGCCGACAACGGCTCTGTGGCGTCCGGTTGCTCCGTCGCCACGGACTGGTCCACGGCGTCCGGAGGCATCTGCCCGGAGGCGGCCAAGCCAAGACGGGAACTCGTCCCGCCCCACAAGGACAAGATTGGGCCCCGGCGCGCGGCTGACAAGGGTGTCCGCGAGGCGGCTCCGGCTCAGGCGACCCGGGTTTCCAAGCTGGCCTTCACCGGGCCGAGGGTCGCCCCGTGGGTCGCTGCGGCCACCGTCCTGATGGCCACCGGCGGCCTGCTCATGCTCTTGGGGTCGCCCCGACGCCGAGCCGTGAAGATCACCCCGTAGCGGCCTGGCTGCTGTTGGACAGGATTCGGCCCGCCAGGAGTGTCCCCGGCGGGCCGATCCGCGCTCGTAGGAGACCAAGGGAGCGATGCTCCTCGGTGAAGACCTCCTCCCCCTGCTGGTGCTCGCCATCGGGGCCGCCATGGTGGCTGGCAACGGGCTCGCTCTGGTGCGTCCCCCGCCCGCCGCCAAGGGCAGTAGCCCGGCGCGTGCGCCCGTGGTTCGAACCCTTGTCATGATCACCATCGGCGCCCTCGCCGCGGTATGGGCGCTGGTCTCGCTCGTTGCGACATCATGACAACCGAACGCCAGCGCCGCCCCTGCTCGTAGCGGCGGCGGGGAACAACGGCTCTTGCACAACGACGTGCAGATGTCGGGGGGCCGACTTGGCCTGGGCCGCAGCGCGCCACCGCCGGGTGCGCCCGCCACTCTCTCCGAGGACTTCGACGGCGGCGCCCCCCAACGGTGGGTGCTCCAGTTGTCGGTACGCCTCGGCGAAGTGCACCTCTGCCCCCCGCCGCCACCCACCTACCCTGGGCTACAACCAGGACACCCCCGACTGCGAGTACTCGACCGGGTCCGGTTGGTACTCCTTCTATATCGCAGGTGCCACCAGCGTGACGGCGAGCCAGAACATGGCGGTGGCGCGGTGCCTACCCCGCCACGGGCCAACGCCCTGTCAGATTCGCCTCCTCGTCAGTGGTTGTGCTGGAGGTCGACCTGGCGGTAGTCGTGGGCGTCCGGCTTGGTCTGCGATGCGTACACCGTCGAGGTCAAGCACGACGAGCGCTCGCTGCGGTGGCGCAGGCCGAGGGTGTGACCCAGCTCGTGGCAGGCCATGGCTTCCGCCGCCGAGAAGTGGTTCCTGTTCAAGGTGACGATGGCCCCCAAGAGGTGCGAGTAAGTGTTGTAGCGCCAGTTGGCCGAGGAGGAGCTGCCGAGACAAATCTCGATGCGACCGTTGTTCAGGCTGCATCCGCCCGTCGACCCCGTGCTGTAGACGAGTTCGACGGTGTTGAGCCCGGCGTTCCACGAGTTGATGGCGCTCCTGATCTTTGCCGCCCAATCCGGGCTGCCCGTCTTGTCAACGACTGCGACGTTGCGGAGCATGTTCGATGTCGGCCGTATCCAGTGGAGGCCGTTGCCGTGCGACGCCGAGGCGGGTGGCGCTACGGCGACCGCTACTGTGAACACGAAGAGGGCTGACCCGAACACCTTGACCAGTCGACGTGCCATGACCCTCCCTGTTTGGAGAAAACCCGCGCCCGAGCCGTCCTGAGGACGGTCGGAAAGTCGACAGTCTTGCTGACGCACGTCGCGGAGGCAAGCCAATGACCTGAGATGCGGCGCCAACACGACGAAAGCCCCCACCAAGCCGTTCAAGCTCCTGGGCGGGAACAGGCTCACAGCAGGGCCGTCCCGACACCTGTCGGACACGGGCGAACAAGCTCAGCACGGGGATTCGGCACACTCGGCTCCACTGCGATGACGTATCCCCCTTGCGGGTCGCCCTCCCGTGCGCCGTGCACCGACCCGGTCAGCTTCGAGGTCACCGACGGCTCCGGACGGCCGGGGCCGGCATCAGGGGGACCAGGACGCCCAGCGATCGACGGCGACCACGATCACCGGTCCGCCCGGAGGACGCTCGCGGTACGGCGCGTACTTCTCGACGAGCCGCTCGATCGCTCGCTCTCGAGGGGCGCCCACGGACACGAGCCGGGCGGTGCCGTCGGCGCGTACCCACCACAAGCGCGACCAGTCTTCCTCGTAGTGGTCGATGACCACGCTGGCGACCGGGTGCGCTTCAATGTTCCTGAGCCGTTGAAGGCTCGTCGTCGTCTTCGGCTTCTGGTCAATGGCAGTGACGATCGTGTCGCCATCGAGGGCAAAGGTGATCGGAACGACGTGCGGATGCCCTTCGGGGCGGACCGTGGCGAGCCGGGCCACCCGAGCTTGGGTCACCCGTCGCCGCAGGTCTGGATCGAGGTGCTCCATGCCCTCAACGTAGGCGCCGAACGCCTCCGCAGCCGCCTGTATAGGCTGCGGCCAGCAGTCCTCCGGCCGCGGTGACCGTTGCCCCTGGCGACGTCGGCGGGGATGGCCGTGATGAGACAAGGAGAGACCGTGGACATCGGCATCGGCATCCCCAACACCGTCCCGGGTGCGACCGGCGGCCAGTTGCTCGACTGGGCCCGCCGCGCCGAGGCGGCGGGGTTCTCCAGCCTGGCCACCATCGGAGCGGTGTCCTATCCCGGGTACGAGGAGCTGACCGTCTTCGCGGCCGCGGGAGCGGTGACCCAGCGGATTCGCTTCCTGACCAACGTCCTGATCGCGCCGGCTCGCAGCACCGCCGAGCTGGCCAAGCAGGCGGCCAGCGTCGATCAGCTCAGTGGCGGGCGGCTCACGCTCGGGGTGAGGATCGGCTGGCGGGCGACCGACTACCAGCTCACCGGCCGGGACTTCGCCGACCGTGGGCCGCGGTTCGACGAGCAGCTTCGCGACCTCGGGACGGCCTGGGCGGGAGAGCCGCTCGCCGATGGCACGAGACCGGTGGGGCCTGCTCCGGTACAGCAGCCCGCGTGCCGCTCGTCATCGCTGGGACGGCCGACGCCAGCATCCGCCGGGTGGTCGAGTTCGGCTCGGGGTGGACGGCCGGCGGCATGCCACCGGACGCCGTGAAGGCCATGGTCGAAAAGGTCCAGTCGGCTTGGAGCTCGGCCGGCCGCGAGGGGCGGGCAAGGATCGTGGCTCTGGCCTACTTCTCGCTGGGCGACACCGTCGACGAGTCGCGCCGCTCCCTTCTGGACTACTACGAGCCGATGGGCCCCGAGACGGCCGAGATGATCGCGGGGAGCGCCTTGCGCTCCGGGGAGTCCATCGCCGGTGCGGTGGATGCGTATGCCCAGGTCGGGGTCGACGAGCTCATCCTCGACCCGACGGTCTCGGAGCCCGAGCAGGTAGATCTGCTCGCCGAGGTCGTCTTCTGAGCCACGTTCGCCGCGCGTGGACCCCTCAGCGTTCCGCCTTCATCGCCCACAGGATGAGCCACCACGAAGCGAGACCGTGCGTGCACCAACCATCGGGCGCCACGAGACAGTCGTCGGGGCACCGGCAGACGCCGTCGGCGAGCCACTCGGCCAACTCGTCTTCGTCCGGCGGTGCCCATCCGCTGTTGACCTCGAACCACTCGTGCGCGTTTCGGACGGCCTGCGCGGCGTCAAGGCCCACGATGCCCAGGATCGCACCCGGGCGTGTGCCACGAGGACGGTCGTCGATCTGGTCGGGGCCACGCCCAGCGCGCCGGGTCATGGGACTCGCCGACGAACCACCTCTCGTTGCCGCTCAAGGAACGTCCGTTCGGCGGCATTCGTGGCGAGGGCCAGGGCGGCGTCGTAGGCCTGCGAGGCCTCGGCGTTGCGCCCGAGGCGCCGGAGCAGGTCCGCGCGGGTGGCGTGGAACAGGTGGTAGTGGCCGAGGTCGAGCGTCTCGACCACGGCCAGCGCCGCGGCAGGACCGTCGACCTCGGCGAGGGCGACGGCCCGGTTGAGCGCCACCACCCCGGTGGGGACGAACGTGAGGAGCTGGTCGTAGAGCTGGAGGATCTGGGGCCAGTCGGTGTCAGCGGCGGTGGGTGCGTCGCTGTGCACGGCGTTGATGGCGGCCTGGATCTGGTACGGGCCGGGATGGTTGCGCCGCAGGCAGGCCCGCACGAGGGCGCGCCCTTCGTCGATCAGGCCGCGGTCCCAGCGCGTGCGGTCCTGATCGGCGAGGAGCACCAACCCGCCCTCAGGGCTCGTGCGGGCGGCTCGGCGGGACTCGGTCAGCAACAAGAGCGCCAGCAGTCCGAGGACCTCGGGCTCGTCGGGCATCAGCTCGGCCAGAAGGCGGGCCAGACGCATCCCCTCGGTGCACAGCTCTTGGCGGGTGAGCTCCTCACCGCGGGAGGCGGTGTAGCCCTCGTTGAACACGAGGTACACGACGGCCAGGACCGGGCGGAGCCGATCGGGGAGCTCCGCCTCTTCCGGGATGCGGTAGGGGATGTTGGCGGCGCGGATCTTGCGCTTCGCTCGCACCAGCCGTTGCGCTATGGTGGCTTCGGGGACGAGGAAGGCACGGGCGATCTCCGGAGTCTGGAGCCCGCCGAGGAGCCGCAGGGTCAGGGCCACCTGGGCGCTGGTGGCCAGCGCCGGGTGGCAGCAGGTGAAGATGAGCCGGAGGCGGTCGTCGGTCACCGGTCCCACCTCCGGAGGCGGTTCGGGGCTCGCACGCAACAGCGCGGCCTGCGCGTGGCGGTCTTGGCGTGAGCCTTCGCGTCGGAGCCGGTCGATGGCCCGGTGGCGGGCCGTGGTCGTGATCCAAGCCCCGGGGTTCGGCGGCACGCCGTCCGCCGGCCAGCGCTCGAGGGCCACCACGAACGCCTCCTGGACCGCCTCCTCGGCCAGGCCGATGTCGCCGAGGTGGCGGACCAGGGTGGCCACGGCACGGCCGTGCTCCTGGCGGAAGACCTGCTCGACCGCGGCCGGGTCCCCCGTGTCCACCGGGCCTCAGTCGTCCGCGTCGTCCTGGAAGGGCCGAACCTCGACCGGCGCCCCGCAGGCCTCCGACCCCTTGGCCGCGAGGGCGAGGGCGGCGTCGAGGTCGGGCGCCTTGACGACCCAGAACCCGCCCAGCTGCTCCTTGGTCTCGGCGAACGGGCCGTCGGTGGTGACCACCTCGCCGTCGCTGACGCGGACGACCGTGGCCGTGTCGGCCGGGTGCAGCCCGCCGGCGAACACCCAGCTGCCGGAGGCCCGCAGCTCGGCGTTGAAGTCGTCGACCTGCTTGTACATCCTCTCGATGACGTCGGGCGACGGCACCGGGGCGCCCTCGACCATGTGCACGGACAGCAGGTACTGCTTCATCGGAGTCTCCTCTCGGCGGACCGGCACCGTACCGATCCTCACCCTGTCCACGAACGGGCTACCCCGGGATCGACACCCGCCCCGAGGTTTCCGGGAGAAGTTCGAGCGGTCAGGCGATCGGCGCACCGGGCTCCACGTCGTCGGGCAGCTCGAGGAGGCGGACGGTGCCGTCGGCCTCGAGGGCGCCGAGGACGAGGAACTCGCTGACGAACCCGGCGATGTGCTTGCGGCCGAGGTTGCAGGCCCCCACCACCAGCCGCCCCATCAGGTCCTCGGGCCGGTAGTTGGTCACCTGGGCGCTGGTGCGCAGCGTCCCGAGCACGGGCCCGAAGTCGACGGTCAGCTTCCACGACGGCTTGCGGGCCTCGGGGAAGGGCTCGACGGCCAGCACCCGCCCGGCCCGCAGGTCGAGGGCCCCGAACCCTTCGGGGCCGACATCGGGCTTGCGGGGCAGGCCGGCGACGTCGTAGGGCCGCCGCTGCGGGTCGATCTCGTGGCGCATGGCCCACAGCCTGGCTGGTGCTCCGGGCCGGTCAGAGCAGCAGGGCGAGGAGAGCCCACAGCAGGGCAATCGGGAGGAGGAGCGTGCTCAGGAGGCCGGCGGCGGTCATGGCTACGGTCCGCGGCCACAGGGCGAGCGCCCTCAGGTCGCCGGCCCCCTCGACCTCCGGCCCCACCGCCCGCCACAGGGACCGGCCGGCGC
>JALYHF010000248.1 GCA_030776745.1 Actinomycetota bacterium
TCTACTGCTGGGACGCGCTGTGAGACATGAGCCCACGAGCCGCGTGGCGGCTCGAACGTCTCGGTTTCGGCCCCATCTACGACTACGTCGCCGGAAAGGTCGACTGGCTGGCGGCAGGCCTCAGGACGGTTCGCGCCGACACCAACGAGCGACGCGCCATCGACGCCGTCGACGACGCCCCACCCACCTGCGGGCCCGACACCCCGCTGGGCGAGCTGCCGGAGGGTGACAGCGTCATCGTCGTGAACGCCGAGCGCGTCGTTCTCGGCCGCGTCCCCGCCAGCCGACCAGACGGACCGGAGCAGACCGCCGAACAGGTGATGCAGCCCGGGCCGACCACGGTGCGCGCCAACGAGCCACTCGACCCACTCCTCGCCCGTATGGCCGACCGGAGCGTGGTGGAGATGCTCGTGACCACCCCCGAGGGCCGCCTCCTCGGGACAGTCCGCCGAACGGCTGGCGAGCACTCACAAGCTACGGATCGAGGACTCAGCCGCCCGGTCCGGTGATGACGAGGGAGCGTCCGGCTCGCTCGCCAACTCGTAGAGATCGTCGGCCAGGTGCTCATCGCATCACGCGCCTCAGGCCAGACTGGGTCCATGGACCTCGAGCTCTGGACCGCCGTCGACCGCTATGTCTGCGATCTGCTGGTGCCGTCCGACCCGGCCCTCGACGCCGCCTTCGCCGACAGCGCCGCTGCCGGCCTACCGGACATCAGCGTCACTCCGAACCAGGGGATGCTGCTCGCTCTGCTGGTGCGGCTGAGCTCGGCCCGCAGCGTGCTCGAGGTCGGCACCTTGGGCGGGTACAGCACCATCTGGCTGGCACGAGCCATGGGCCCCAACGGCCGGCTGATCACCCTGGAGCTCGACCCCCGTCACGCCGACGTGGCCAGGAAGAACATCGCCCGCGCCGGGCTGTCGCAGATGGTGGACGTGCGGGTGGGGGCGGCTCTCGACATCCTCCCTCGGCTCGCCGCCGAAGGCGCGGGTCCCTTCGACCTGGCCTTCATCGACGCCGACAAGCCCAACAACGCCGAATACTTCCAGTGGGCGCTCCGGCTCTCCCGGCCGGGGAGCGTGATCGTGGTCGACAACGTCGTGCGCGGCGGCGGGGTGGTCGACGACGGCAGCACCGACCTCGCCACCCAGGGCACGCGCCGTCTCTACGAGGTGATGGCCGCCGAGCCCCGGGCAAGCGCCACCGTGATCCAAACCGTCGGCAGCAAGGGGTACGACGGTTTCGCCATCGCCGTTGTCACAGACGAGTCGTAGCGACGCGGGGGGTTGGGCGCGCGGATCGCCCTCACAGTTCGCCCGGGGTCCCCTCAGGGCCCCCGGCTACTCGTGTGGAGGACCGACGATCCTCCTGAGGATCCGCTCCCACAGCGTGGGGGACGCTGCTTCCGCGGCGAAGAGCCGGAGAGCCGCCTCTTGGAGTCTTCTCAGCTCGCGACGGCATTCGGCGCACTCCCCCAGGTGCTCCCTGAGGATGCGGGACTCGTCTTCGTCCACCGCCCCGAGCGCGTACGCGGCCAGAAGGTCGCGTAGCCGGTCGTGGGATGGTGTGGCCATGGTCCTTGTGTCGTCACCGGCGACGGCGAGGACCATGGCGTGTTCGGTCGGTTCGTGGCTTCCGTCCGCACTAGTCCGCCCGGTTTTCTTCCGTAAGACAGGAGCGGCCCCGCCCGGCGCATCCCCACGTCAGGGTCTTGTGGACCGTGGCTGTTTTCCTCGATGTCGACGGGTGGAAGGATGCCTGCCATGGCCCACAACATCGAGGTGCAGGAACAGGGGGCGTCGGTGGCGTTCTCGTTCCAGGAGATGCTGCGCTACAGCGGGCCGGGCAGCCCCGGGGGCGTGGCCCTGGGCTTGAAGATGATGGAGCGGGCCTTCGCCCTCCTCGAGCCGGACGGCTCGGTCGAGCGGCGGGAGGTCGTCGTCGATACGGCCTTTCGCGGACCGGGCGCCCGTGACGCCTGCGAGCTGGTTACTCGCGGCCTCACCGAGAGCCGGTATGTCGTCGACCCGGCGCTGGAGCGGCCGGAGCGGGGCGACACGCTTCGGACCTTCGCCTTCCGGGTCAGCTACCGCGACCGCACCGTGTCGCTCTTGCTGCGAGAAGGCTTCGTCACCGACGAGTTCGTGCGGCTGGCGCAGGCGTCCGACCTCACTGGCGAGGAACAGCAGCACTTCGCCGAGATGAAGCAGGCGTTGGCCAGCCACTTGATGGCTACGGACGCAGCCGACGTCTTCGACGTGGAGTAGGCCCGCCACCGCTGCATCGAGACGCCGTTCGACGATACGCCGCGAAGCGTCGCCGTCCGGTCACGTCCTGGTTCGATAGTGGAGGTGAACCGTGCCGTTCCCGAAATGGCGTTCGCCCAGTAGTTCGAGCTCCAAGCGAACGTCGTCGGGAAGTGACTGCTTGCCGCCTCCCACCACGATGGGTGCAACGAACAGGTGAAACTCGTCGACCAACCCAGCCTTGAAGGCGTGGGCGGCAACGTTAGGACCGCCAACACTGAGGTCACGTCCCGCTGAAGCCTTCATGTGCCGGACCGCGTCGGGATCGAAGTCTCGCTCGATCCGAGTCCTGGCGGTGGCCACCGTCTCCAGCGTCTTGGAGTACACGACCTTGTCGGCCGCCTGCCAGATCTGCGCGAAGTCCCGCATGAGGTGTGACGAGGCTGCGAGGGTGGGGTCGGTCTCCCAGCCGACCATCGTCTCGTACGTCCGGCGCCCCTAGAGGTAGGTGCCGAGCGGCCGTTGGAAGTCGTTGATGAAGGAGTGCACCCCATCGTCCGGCACCGCCCAGTCGAACTTGCCGTCCTTGTCCTCGATGTAGCCGTCGAGCGACGTGATCGCCGAGTAGATCAGCTTGGCCATCGCGAGCCTCCACGAAGTCGCCAGGACCCTACGACACTCTTCAAGGTGGCCCATCGCACCGGGTCGGGTGCACGACAGCGCGCTGCTAGCGAACTCCGGTGCCCTGCACTCCCTCAAGCGCGATGGCCTGGTCGAATCGATCCCGCGCGCCGGCCATGCCGACAACGACGTTCCACGTGAGCTGGTCGAGGTAGGGACGCGTCCGGCCGTCGACCTCGATCGTCCGCGACAAGCGCCTGTCCACGCTGTCCACCTCGGCCGGCTCGGGGTTTGCGGGAGGGCCGGAACGGGCGACACCGGGCAGAGGACGACGTCGACGTCCTCCAACAACGCGGCCCACGCCCGGGCCATCTTCCGTCGCCCGGGCGTCGAGCCGCTGCCAGTCGCGGTGGGACATCGCGTGGGCGCGGCTGAGGAGCGCTGGCAGGCTGCGGTCGTCGGGGGACACCCGGGCCGCCTCCGCCACCAGTCGGGCGTGCGTCTCGTCGTCCACCGAGGATCCCGACGCCGACACCCAGAGCTGGAAGGCGACCTCACGGGCCTCGGTCGGGTCGAAGGCAAGGACCGCCTCGCGTACCGACGCACGGCCTGCGCCAGGGCTTCGGCGGCCCGCCGGATCAGTTCGGCCACCTCCGCCGACGGGAACTCCGAATCGGCGAGCCACAGGGCGACGCTGAGGCGATCAGGCTCAACCGGCCGGCGGGGTGGCTCCACCTCGGCGACCACCCGCATGGCCAGCGCAGGTCGTCGGCGCTGCGGGCCAGTGGCCCCACCGCCGTCAGATCGATGTCGGCGTCGGTTTCGTAGACGGGCACCGAGGGGAGGTGCCCTCGGACCGGCACCAGGCCGGCCGTGGAGAAGTGGCCGTACACGCCGCAGCAGTGCGCCGGTTGGCGGACCGACCCGCCGCTGTCGCTTCCACCTCGAGCGGCGTGAGCGCAGCCGCCACCGCGGCCGCCTCTCGCCCTCTCGTGCTGTCCACACCGCGCAACGCCTTCCGGCTCGCCTTCCTGCGGAGCTTGTTCCCGGCCGCCCGCTTCCGGGTGGTCCATCTCACCCGCAACCCGGCGGCGTCGGTCAACGGCCTGATCGACGGGTGGCTCCACCATGGCTTCTTCAACATGGCCGTCGACGAGCCGCTGGCCATCGCCGGCTACACCGACGCCTTTCCGCTCTGGGGAGACCGTTGGTGGTGCTACGACTTCCCGCCGGCGTAGCGGGACTTCACCAACGCCACGCTCCCCGAGGTCTGCGGCGAGCAGTGGCGATCGCACCACCAGGCGGTGCTGGACTTCCTGGGCGAGAGCGACGTGGGCGCCTGCCGCGTCCGCTTCGAGGACGTCGTGGTCCCCGCCGGGACGCGGTGTTCGCTGAACTGGGGCGGTGGCTCGGGATCGACACCTCCTTGGCCGTCGGCGCCGCCCACGAGGTGCCGCCGGTGATGGCGACTTCGCCGCCCGGTCGCCGGCGTTGGGGGCCCGAGCCGACGTGCTGGCTCCGGTCCTGGGGTCGCCGGGGGTCGCGAGATGGCCGCCCGCCTCGGCTACGAGGATCGGGGCAGTTGGTCGTGAGCAGGGCTACGCCGCTCGGCTCCCGGCCTGCATCTCCGTCAGCCCCAGGGCCCCCACCATCTCCCGTTGAAGGTGGCGGTTGGTGGCGAGAAGCGACCCCAGCAGCGATCGCTCGAGGGCTTCGACCGGCTGCTCCGAGCGGGGTACGGGGCGCATGCCCGTCGCCCTGGCCACGCGGCGTGCAGCTCGGCGTGCACGTCGGCCGCCTGGCCGCGGCCCATCTCGTCCCAGTAGTTGCGGGCCAGCTCCAGCTTGGCCACGCCCTCCATGCCGATCTGGCAGACGGCGACGAGGTCGTTCGAAGCCACCGTCGGGGCCACCCTCGAGAGCGAGGAACTCGAGCAGCTCCTCGCGCCAGCGGCCTCGGCGACCCATCGGTATACGGCGGGTACCCGGTCTCGAGCGGCGAGGACCTGCACCGTCACCTTGGTGTCGCCCGTCCTCCGGCGGGGCGTCGTGCGGCCCGAGCCGCTCCACGTACCTCTCCTCCAACCGGAGCTTCAGCGCTGCCACCGCCGGATGGTGCTGCCAGCGGACCCGGTCGCCGACCTGCTCGATGGGCGCCAGGTGCAGGTCGTGCACGGCCAGGAGGGCAAGAGCGTCGTCGCGACGCCGAGTCCCTCCGCCTCCACCAGGGCATCAAGCCCGTTGCCGTTGTTAGTGAGGGCCCGCTCGAGACGGGTGTGCAGCGGCTGGGTCGAGCGGGGCGGCACGGGCCGTGCTCTACCCCGCCCGTGTGACGCCAAAAGGGGCTCGTCGCGCCGGGGTGGGTCGTTCACCACTCTGCCAGCGGCCGATGCCCCCTGGGGTGCCGTTCCTCGCCCTCACCCTCTCTTGATGGGGCCGCTACCGGCCCACGGGAGGCGCCGGTTCAGCAGCTGCCCGGCTCCGGCGCGTCGGTGACCTTGATCCTGGCTGCCGAGTTGCCAAGAACCAGCTCTATGTAACCCGCCGGCTCGCAGGTCACGTCGAAGCCGACAAGCGCATCTCCGACCGCACCCGGAAGCACGAGGTCAGGGGTGGGCGAGAAGCACGACTTCTTGAAGGCGCGCTGCCCCACGAGCACGGAGTCGTAGTTCCAATCACCGTGGTAGGTGTCTTCCGGCGTGCGATTTGCCATGCTCGTCTCGAGGCTCAGCTGCCACCTCCCCGGCTCGAGTGGGCGCCATCTCGCCTCACGCACCGTGTACTCCAGCGATCCGGCGTCCCGGTTGACCGTGCCGGTGGCCTGCTGGCCGATCGGGAGTGAGGCCCAGCCGGCACCGCCCGGTGGCACACACGGCGCGACGGTGGCGGCTTCCTGCTCGCCGTCGCCTCCACCTGCCCATTGCAACCAGCCGACGGCCCCCAATGCTGCCAGTGCCAGCGCCACGGCTCCGCCGGCCCGCCAGCGGCTTCGCCTGGTCGGGACCGCGGTCTCTCCGCGCAGAGACCGCAACAGGCGGTCCACGTCCTGATGCCAGACTTCGTCTCGCACGGCCACCCCTTGGCGCTGGGCCAGCGGGGCGAGGTCGTCGGGCAGGTCCGCGGCGGCGGGCAAGCGGGCGCCACCGAGGAGGACTGGCACCACGGGAACCTCCCGCTTCAGCGCTGTCGCTAGTTCGACCCGCACGTAGTCGTCGGGCTCGATGAGGCGGGGCCTTCCCTCAGGAGCAGAAGCGGCCCAACCCGGGCCGATAACCGCCAGCATGGCGTCGCAGCTGTCGATGGCGCGACGGATCGCTTCGGTGAAGTCCTCACCTGGGGTGATGGCGGTGACGTCCTGGAAGACGTTCTTGGCGCCCAGACGTTGGACCAGCGCGTCGTACAGGCGCCCGGCGTAACCCCCGACGTCGCTACGGCGGTAGCTCAGGAAGACCCGCACCGAAGACCCTTGAGTACGAGCATGTCTGCAGCCGGCCGGAAACGGTTCACCCTGTCGATTCGTCCTTCGGACACGGAAGGGCAGCGGATGTGAGCCTACGCCCAGCGCGGTTGATGAGCCACGCTCCTTTCCATGGCGACCACCCAAGTCGAAGCCAGGAGACGCAGGGCTCGTTCACGAGATCAAGGTGGTGGAACTGGTGATCGCGGGCCCTGCCCAACTGTCGCTTGCCAGTGCCGGGCCGGCGGGCGTAGATGACCATGCGCAGGGCGTCGCAGACCAGTTCGGATCGCATGTGGTCGGCCAGCCCCCATCCCACCACCCGCCAGGAGGCCAGGTCGATGACGGTGGCCAGGTAGGCCCAGCCCTCCCAGGTCCACACGTAGGTGATGTCGCCAACCCAGACGGTGTCCAGCTCGACGGTGTCGGGTCCGAAGGCCCGCTTCACGAGGTCGGCGCCTCCTGTGATCGCTCGACCTTGACGTCTACGAGAACGGGAGAGCGTGCGGCCAGGCAGTGCTCGAGAAGTTGCGGGCGTACGTGGCGGAGCATCCGTTCGAGGATGTCGACGGAACGCCGTTTCGGTAGAGCCACCTACGCGAGAGGCTTGCGGAACGCCCCCTTCCCGTCGCCTTGGATCGTCGGTGTCGCCGTCGCGAGGCTACGTGGCCTCTGCAGGGCGTCAGCGACGAACTCGCATGCGTCCGCGGCCTCCTAGACGAGAGCGTCAGCCAGGACTCGCCCACGTCAGGAGCATCTGGCGTCGGAGCCATCGGCCGACAAGCTGCAGGTTAAGACGTCGTGAAGGAGCGAAGCCTGGTGTCGTCGGACCCCTCACGAGCCATTCAAGATCCAGAAGGAACACCCCTACCAGGTGTGCCGCACATCCACCCTGAGAGCCGGGCGGTCCCGATCGTGTCGTCATCGGTCCTGACGGTCCCTTCGTTCCTGGACTTCACCTAGGCGGTGCAGGGCTGTGAGCGTGGGGTGACGGCTCTCGCGCCGTCGACGCCAAAGGCGACTCCCCACGAGGGCGACGACGCTCAGCCAGGCGAGCACGAACACCGCAGCGATAACGGACACGGCGGTCATCTTCGAACTTGGCCTCTCTCGCCCGGCAGGGAAAGGGGAACGACTGGGCGGTACGAGGATGAACCGCCCAGCCGTTCCATCGGGGGAGGGCCCTTCCGTTCACGACAGGGACTCTCCACAGTCACTCAAGCGCAATGACCGACGAACGTCAACGGGTTGTCTGCGGAACTGCCCGTAGGCTACCGGCCTCGTTCGTATACCCAAATCGCCTCGTTCGAGCTCGAACCAGTTGTCGCCACGCATGTGAGACGGTGCCTCTGTCGGCGTACGGTTGACATCACCAGTGGGCAGCCCGGAGGATGCCCCATGCACGCCGCCACCACGGGTTCGCGGCTGGCTCTCGCCACTTACTAGCCCGAACGTGAAGACGTCGCGATGGAACGCCAGTCGCCAGTCTTGGTCGGAGCCGGGCACGGTCAGGATGACCCCGTCGTTGATCGAGCGCACGGTGCGCTGCAGGGCCCACCCGGGCTACGGCGTCTTCTCAGCCTCCGGCTCGTCGGCATCGCCTTGGGCGCGCTGCTCGGCCACCTGGGCCCTTCCCACCTGGACCAGGCGGAGCACAGTGACTAGCCCTACGCCGCCCACCATGTTGCCGAGAGTGGCCCAGGCCAGCACCCCCAGCCAGTCCAGGTAGCCGTACGGGGCGCCGGCGTGCAGCCCGGCGAAGAGGATGAGGGACACCACGATGGCGTGGTTCAATTTGCCGGCAGCCAGCAGGAAGGCGGCGGCCGCGGCAGCAACCAACCGGCCCAGCTCCGACTCGCTGCCGTCCTGCATCCACGTCATGAGGGTGATGACGGCGCCGCCCATGATGGCCGCGGCGAAGGACTCCCATCCCAGACCCAGGTCGATGTAGTGCTCGGCCGACTTAAGCGCCGTGGCTTCCAACTTCGGCACGGCAGACAT
>JALYHF010000249.1 GCA_030776745.1 Actinomycetota bacterium
GATCCACACCCCGCTGGTCGACCTGACCAAGGCCGCCATCGTGCGGCGGGGGGTGGAGCTCGGCGCCCCTCTGGAGCTGACGTGGTCGTGCTACCGGGCTGGGCCGCAGCCGTGCCGGAGATGCGACGCCTGCGTCCTGCGGGCCCGGGGCTTCGCCGAGGCGGGGGTCGAGGATCCGGCCCTGCCGTGAAGCCGGCCACGTGGTGCCATCATGAGGCGCCGTGGAGACAGGATGACGACCGTCGAGCAGGGCCTGGTGGTCTCCGAGGTCTTCGGCCCCACGTGGCAGGGCGAAGGGCCCTCGCTCGGCCGGGTGGCGGGGTTCGTCCGCCTGGGCCGGTGCAACCTGGACTGCGGCAGGGGCCCGGGGGCCACCTGGGCCTGTGACACCAGCTACACCTGGGACTGGGAGCGCCACGACTCCGCCCGCGAGCTCCGCACGGCGTCGCCGTCGGAGGTCCTGGCCCGGCTCGACGCCATGCAGGTCAGCCTGCTGGTCGTCACCGGGGGTGAGCCCATGCTGCAACAGCGGCGGCTGCCGGCGCTCCTCGAGGGGGCCAAGGAGCGCGGCTGGCGCGTCGAGGTGGAGACCAGCGGTACCGTCGCGCCGAACCTGGCCCCGGAGCTCGTGGACCAGTTCAACGTCTCCCCCAAGCTGGCCGGCTCCGGAGTGGCCCGCGAGCGGCGCTACCGGCCCGGCGTCCTTCGCTCCTTCATGGCGACGGGCGTCGCCGTGTTCAAGTTCGTGGTGTGCGAGCCGGAGGAGCTGCCAGAGGTCGACGCCATGGTCGCAGAGTGCGGGCTCGATCCGGTGTGGGTCATGCCGGAGGGGACGGACGCGGCGACGGTGACGGCCCGCACGCGGGCACTGGCCGAGGCCGTCCTCGCCCGGCGCTGGAACCTGACGTCCCGGCTGCACGTGCTGGTGTGGGGGGACCGTCGGGGCGTATGACGGGACGCACGGCCCGAAGGGGCGCCCTCGTCGTTCTCGCCGTCCTCGCCGCACTCGCCGTCGCCGTGGTGGCGGCGTGGGCCCTCGACAGCGGCCAGGAGGGGCGCGTCGCCCGCAACGTCACCCTGGCCGGGGAGCCCGTGGGTGGGCTCTCGAGCGCGGACCTGGCGGCGGTGGTCGGCCGGGTGGCCGCCCGCTACGCCGAGGCGCCGGTCGTGGTGGAGGCGCCCGGCGGGGGCTTCCGGAGCGACACCCGAGCCCTGGGCTTGGCGGTCCAGGAGGGGCCTACGGTGGAGGCGACCATGGCCGTGGCTCGGTCGGGCACGGTCGTGAGCCGGATCCGGACCTGGATGGGCTCGTTCTTCTCGCCGCGTCGGGCGCCCGTGCACGTGTCGGTGGACGTCCCCTCGGTCTACCGGGTGGTCGCCGCTCAGGACCCCGGGCCCCGCACCCCGCCCCGGGAGCCCGGGATCAGGGCGGTCAGGGGCAGGCTGGTGGCGGTGGAGGGCAGGCCGGGCAGGGGCATCGACGCCGGCCAGGTCATCGAGCGGCTCCCGGCGGCGGCCGGGAGGGGCCTGCCCGTCACGGTTCGGGTGGACCGGGGAAGCGTGGCCCCGCGCTTCGCCGTGGAGGACGCCGCCCGCCTGGCCGCGGAGGCCGAGGCCCTCACCGGGCGGGGCCTCGAGGTGAGGGCGGGCCGCCAAGAGACCTCGGCTCCCGCTCCCCTGGTGCGGTCGTGGCTGCGGGCCGAGCCCACCGACACGGGGCTTCGGCTGGCGGTGGACACCAAGGCGGCGACCGCAGGCCTGATCGCCCTGATGCCCAAGCCCGACACGCCACCCAAGGAGGCCACCTTCAAGGTGGTCGGCGGCCGGGTCAGCCTCGTCCCCGGCGAGACGGGCACGGCGTGCTGTGCCGACGCCGCCGGCGAGGTGGTCGAGGAAGCCCTGACCACCCCAGGCCGTGGCCGGGTCGAGCTCCCGCTCAGGAAGGTCGAACCCAAGCGGACGACGAAGGAGGCCGCCGCCCTTGGGATCAAGGAGCAGGTGGCCACGTTCACCACCAGCCACAAGCCCAACGAGCCCCGGGTCGTCAACATCCATCGCATCGCCGATCTGGTGCGGGGACACATCATCGGCCCCGGGGAGACCTTCTCCGTCAACGCGCTGGTCGGAGAGCGGACCCCGGCCAAGGGCTTCGTGGTGGATGCCGTCATCCAGGACGGCAAGTTCGAGGAGTCGGTAGGCGGCGGCATCTCGCAGTTCGCCACCACGGCCTTCAACGCCGCCTTCTTCGCCGGGCTGGAGTTCGCCGAGTACCAGTCCCACAGCATCTACATCTCCCGTTATCCCTACGGTCGGGAGGCGACGCTGTCGTACCCCCGGCCCGACCTCAAACTCAGGAACCCGAGCCCCCACGGCGTGCTGGTGTGGCCCACGTACTCGGGGACGAGCATCACCGTGAGCCTGTACTCGACCAGATGGGTCGAGGCCGGCCAGACAGGGCAGACCACGGAGCCGAGGGGGCCGTGCACGCGGGTGCGCACCGAGCGCACCCGCCGGTTCCTCGCCGACGGGACCACCAAGGTGGACCACGTCAGCGCCCTGTACCGCCCGGCCGAAGGGGTGAACTGCACGTGAGGGTGCTGGTCAGCGGGTCCCGGGGGCTGATCGGGTCGGCCCTCGTCTCGTCCCTTCGAAGCGGCGGCCACGAGGTGCGCCGCCTGGTGCGGGGTGAGGCGACGAGCGACGACGTGGCGTGGGACCCCCGGGGCGGCACCATCGATGGCGCCGCCCTGGAGGGGACCGAGGCCGTGGTGCACCTGGCCGGAGAAGGGATCGCCGCCAAGCGCTGGAGCCGGGCCCACAAGCGCGAGATCAGAGACAGCCGGGTCCAAGGGACGAGGTTGCTGGCCGAAGCGCTGGCCCGGCTGGACCCCACGCCCGGCGTGCTGGTGAGCGCCTCGGGCATCAACGTCTACGGCAGCACCCGGGGCGAGGAAGCTCTCACCGAGGAGAGCGCGCCAGGCGAGGGCTTCCTGGCCGGGGTGTGTCGGGAATGGGAGGCCGCCACCGCCCCCGCCGCCGAGGCGGGGATCCGGGTCGTCACGATCCGCAGCGGCATCGTGCTGTCGCCCTCCGGCGGCGCCCTGAAGAAGCAGCTCCCGCTGTTCAAGCTGGGCCTGGGCGGCAACCTCGGCTCGGGCTGGCAGTTCACGAGCTGGATCTCCGTCGACGACGAGGTGGGGGCCATCGAGCACGCCCTGGCCACGCCGGCACTGCGCGGGCCGCTCAACCTGACCGCGCCCAACCCTGTGCGCAACGCCCAGTTCACCAAGACGCTGGGCCGCGTGCTGAACCGCCCCACCTTCTTGGCCGTGCCCCGGTTCGCCCTGGCCGTGGTGCTCGGCCGAGAGATGGCGGCCGAGCTGCTGGGGAGCCTGCGGGTGCTCCCCGCCCGCCTCGAGGCCTCCGGCTACGCCTTTCGACATCCCGAGCTGGAGGCCGCCCTCCGCCACCTCCTGGGCCGCTGACCCGCCTCCCCCGGCGGGCGCCGCTCGGAGCCCGAGGGGCATAGCCTCGGGCCGTGCTCACCGCCGACGTGGCCGTGGTAGGGGGCGGGCCGGCCGGCGTGGCCGCCGCCGTCACGCTGGCCCGCGCCGGGCGCCACGTCGTGCTCCTGGACAAGGCCCGCTTCCCACGGGACAAGCCCTGCGGGGACGGACTGACCACGGGCGCCCTGCGTCGGCTCGAGTCGCTCGGGGTGCGACCGAGCGCCATGGGGTCCTGGCAAGAGGTGGCCGACGTCTGGGTGCGCTCGCCCTCCGGGCGCACGGTGGCCTTCCCTCTGCCGCGGGGTAACGGCACCTTCGCCGCCGTCGCCCGCCGGACCGACCTCGACGCCGCCCTCCTCGACGTCGCCCGGTCGGCCGGCGTGAAGGTGCACGACGGCCACGGCCTCACGGGTGCCTCGTGGGCGCCGGGCGCCGACGTGGTGGCCCTGGACGTGGAGGGCATCGGAACCGTCGCCGCTCGCTACGCCATCGGAGCCGACGGCATGTGGTCGCCGCTGCGCAAGGCCCTCGGCGTGCTCGACGAGCCGGGGTACCTGGGCGAGTGGCACGCCTTCCGGCAGTACTTCGCAGGCGTGGCCGAAGCGGCCGCCACCCAGCTGTGGGTCTGGTTCGAGCCCGACCTCCTGCCCGGCTACGCCTGGTCCTTCCCGCTGGCCGGCGGAAGGGCCAACGTGGGCTTCGGGATCCAGCGCCAGGCCGGGCGGCCCACGCGGGTCATGAAGCAACAGTGGGCCGAGCTGCTGGACCGCCCTCACCTCCGGGAGGTGCTCGGCCCGGCGGCGGTGCCCGAGGCACCGCACAAGGCCTGGCCCATCCCGGCCCGGATCGATCGCACGGCGCTGTCGGCCGCCGGCGGGCGGGCTCTCTTCGTCGGCGACGCCGCCCGCGCCACCGACCCGATGACCGGTGAGGGCATCGGCCAAGCCCTCGAGACAGGGATCCTCGCCGGCCAAGCCGTCTCGGCCGCGGGCGCCCTGGCGCCAGCGCGGGCGGCGGCTCGCTACGAGGACGCCGTGCAGCGGTCGCTGGCGGTCGACAACCGCCTGGCGGCGGTCCTGTCACGGGCCCTCCGCCATCGCAAAGGCGTCCGGGGCGCCGTCTACGTGGCCGGCATGACGCCCTGGACCCGACAGAACTTCGCTCGCTGGCTCTTCGAGGACTACCCCCGGGCCGTGTTGGCCACTCCTCACCGCTGGCACCGCCGGATGCTGGCCGGGCCGGGCGCCTACCTGCCCGACGGGGCCCACGACGGGGCAGACCGGGGTCAGCGACAATGAGCGCATGCAGGCCCTCGAGCACCTGAGCGACCACGATCTGGCGCTCCTGGCCCGGGTCGCGTCCAGCAACGGGCGCGGGGGGCAGGGCGTGGAGGAGCTGCGGTCCCGACCTGGCGCGGTGGAGGAGCTGCTGCGCGAGCGGGCCACCTTCGACGCCGTCCTCGGGGACCGGGGCCGGGTGGAGCCGTTCGTGCCGGCATCGCCGTTCCTCACCTTCGCCGTCGCCGTCCAGCGCTGCGCCGACGAGCTGCGATCTGCCCCCTTCGTGCACGAGTGGCTGGGCCCTCGCCAGCGCGTGGCCGTGTTCGACGTGGGCCAGCTGCGCGACTTCCTGGCCGGTCCCGAACGGCGGCTCTTCCTGGCCGAGCTGCTGGCCTCCTACACCAAGGTCACCAGCGGCAGCTTCTTGGTGCAGACCCGCCGGGGTTGGCGGCGGCGGCGCTTCAGCGAGCTCGACCCCGTGCGGCTGGCGTCCCTCCTCGAGGTGGTCCCCGACGCCGAGCGGGCGGGCGTCTACCGCCGCCTCGGTGACCTGGCGCTGTTCCTCACCGGCGTGTTCCCCGACCACACCGCCGCTCGGGCCTGCGGGCAGGTCGACGCCGCCCGGCTCATGCGCGCCGCCCGGCTCACCACCGAACCACCCGCCGCCGAGCTGTCCGGCAAGCGCGAGTGGGCGGCGGTGGCGCTGATGGAGGAGCTCGGACGGCGCTGGTACCGGCTGGCCGCCAGCGGGGCGACGTCGCCTACCGCCGCCCTGGGGCTCGTCGAGGAGGTGGCGGCCCGCTTCACCCACGCCCGGCGGATCCTGAACCTCCTCACCGACAGCTATCTGTTCCCCTTCCGCGGCCGCTGGTTCCCGGCCCCGGGGCGCTGAGCGAGCGCGGGCGGAGCGGCCCGCTCAGCGCTCGATGGGCGCTCGGACCAAGTTGCCCCACTCCGTCCACGAGCCGTCGTAGTTCCGCACGCTCGGGTAGCCGAGCAGGTGGTGCAGGACGAACCACGTGTGGCTCGAGCGCTCACCGATCCGGCAGTAGGCGATGACGTCGTCGGTCTCGGCCAGGCCCTGCTCCTTGGCGTAGATCTCACGCAGCTCGTCGGCCGCCTTGAACGTGCCGTCCTCGTTGGCCGCCCGCTTCCAGGGGACGCTGGCCGCTCCCGGGATGTGGCCGCCGCGGAGGGCGCCCTCCTGGGGGTAGTCGGGCATGTGGAGCAGCTCACCCGAGTACTCACCCGGAGAGCGGACGTCCACCAGGCGCCCCTGGGCCTGGACGTGCTTCATGACGTCGTCCCGGAAGGCCCGGATGGGCGGGTCCTTGCGCTCGACGACCGGGTACTCGGTGGGCTCCCTGGTGGGCACGTCGGTGGTCATGGGCCGCCCCTCCTCCACCCACTTGGCCCGGCCACCGTTGACCAGCCGCACGTCCGGATGCTCGAAGAGGGTGAACACCCACAGGGCGTAGGCCGCCCACCAGTTGAAGTTGTCGCCGTAGAACACCACGGTCGAGTCGCGCCGGATGCCCTTCTCGGACATCAAGCGGGCGAAGGCCTCACCGTCCACGTAGTCACGAGTCACGGGGTCGTTCAGGTCGAGGTGCCAGTCGACCTTGATGGCCCCGGGGATGTGGCCCGTCTCGTAGAGCAGCACGTCCTCGTCGGACTCGACGACCACCACGTCCGGGTCTTCGAGGTGCTCGGCCAGCCAGTTGGTCGTCACGAGCCTCTCGGGGTGGGCGTACTGCTGGAGCTCGGGTGCCGGGTCGGGCGCAACGGGCATCGCAGACTCCTTTCTCTGGGGCCTCCCATCCTACCGCCCAATCCTGACTTCTCGGGTCGGGATTCCCCGCCATGGCGATTGGGCATGAGAAAATGGAGACCATGGCCACCACCGCACCCGCCCAGCTCCAGCGAATCGTCGACCTCTTCGCGGGAGCCCCGAAGGAGCTGCGGCTGCAGGCGCTGCTCGAGTACTCCCGCAAGGTCCCGCCCCTTCCGCCGGCCCTGGCCGCCCACCGGCACCTGCTGGAACCGGTCCCCGAGTGCCAGACGCCGTTCTTCCTCGCCTCCGAGGTGGGAGAGGACGGTCGGGTCGCCCTGCACTTCGACGTCCCGGCCGAGGCCCCCACCACGCGGGGCTTCGCTGGCATCCTGGCCAGTGGTCTCGACGGCGCCACCGCCGAGGAGGTCCTGGCGACCCCCAACGACTTCTACGCCGCCATGGGCCTGGGCGAGGTCATCTCCTCCCTGCGACTCCGGGGCATGGCGGCCATCCTGGCCAGGTTGAAGCGCCAGGTCCGCGAGAAGATGGAGACGGGGGCGCGGGCGGCAACCCCCGCGGCCACGACGGACTGAGCAGACGGCAGGGTGGACCCGTACGGCGTGCTCGGGGTCTCGCCCAAAGCCTCCCGAGCCGAGGTCGTCGAGGCCTACCGCACCCTGGTCCAGATCTTCCACCCCGACCGCCACGCCTCCAGCCCCGAAGCCGTGCGGGCCGAGGCGGAGCGCCAGATGAAGCAGCTGAACGAGGCCTACGCCATCGTACGGCGAGGGCTGCCGGCGCCACGGCGGGGCGAGGGCGACGGCGTGGGCGGGGCCAGGCCCTCGGGCATCTCCAACGTCCGAAGCGCCGCCCTGTTGGTGGGGACGATGCCCGGGAGCTGGGCCCGCACCGCCCGCCGGGCCGGCACTCCCGGGCCCACCAAGCGGCTGAGCACGCCCGAGTCCCGCCAGCGCGTGGCCAGGGTGGCCAGGGAGATCGACGTCCAGTCGCGTGTGGCTCGGGAGATGCGGGAGCAAGCGGCGCGAGCGGTGCCCCACGGCCAGGCCCGGGCTCGCCCGAAGCCACGCGTCGCTCCAGGCTCCAGGAGGAGCGTGCTGACCGGCCTGGGACGGGCCCTGCACACCGACGAGCTCCCCTGCACCGGGTGCCGCAGCATCCAACACCTCCCGGGGAACTGGCAGGCCCGGCTGGACGACACCGAGTACGTCTGCTCGGCGTGCGGGCAGCTCATCCTCTCCCGCTGAGCAGCCAGGCCCGCGCCCCGGGTCAGCGGCCGGGTGCTCGGAACACCGTGGCCAGCTCCTCGGGGACGGTGGCCGCCAGCTGGGCGTAGGTGCACGACTCCGGTGCCCGGTCGGGACGCCAACGGCGAAAGGCGGTGGCGTGCCGGAAGCGGTCGCCCTGGAGGTGGTCGTAGGCGACCTCGCACACGAGCTCGGGGCGAAGGGGCTCGAACGACAGGTCCTTCCCCGCGTTCCAGCGGCTCGGCGTGCCCGGCTTGCGCCCCCCGTCGAACCAGTGCCAGGGGTGGTCCGAACCGGCCCCCTCCCGGTACGGGGCCAGCTCCTCCACCAACTGGCGCCGCCGTTCCATCGTGAAGGACGCCGCCACGCCGACGTGGTGGAGGACCCCCGTCCCGTCGTAGAGCCCGAGGAGGAGCGAGCCGACGACGGGGCCGCTCTTGTGCCAGCGAAAGCCCCCCACCACGCAGTCGGCCGTGCGCTCGTGCTTGACCTTCACCATGGCCCGCTCGTTCTCCCGGTAGGGCAGGTCCACGGGCTTGGCCACCACGCCGTCGAGCCCGGCTCCCTCGAAGCGGTCGAACCAGTCCAGGGCCACCGACCGGGCCTCCGTCGCCGGCGTGACGTGCACCGGCGGAAGGGCCGGGCCCAGCGCCGCCACCAACGCCTCCCGTCGCTCCGAGAAGGACAGGGGCCGCAGGTCCTCCTCGTCCAGAGCCAGCAGGTCGAAGGCCACGAAGGACGCGGGGGTCTCGGCGACCAGTCGACGGACCCGGGACTGCGCCGGGTGGATGCGCTGGAGCAGGGCGTCGAAGTCGAGCCCGGTGGGGCCGGCGATGACGATCTCCCCGTCGAGCACGCAACGCGGTGGGGCCTGCGCCCGCACCGCGTCGGCCACCTCGGGGAAGTAACGGGTCATCGGCTTCTCGTTGCGGCTCCCGAGCTCCACCTCGTCGCCGTCTCGGAAGACGATGCAGCGGAACCCGTCCCACTTGGGCTCGTACAGGATCCCGCCGGCGGGCGGCAGCTCCCGAGCCAGCTTGGCCAGCATCGGGGCCACGGGCGGCATGACGGGAAGGTCCATGGCCGCGACCCTACGAGTCGGCGGGCGCTGGGTCGGCGGGTGGGGGCGGACGCCGGTCGAGGGTGGTGGCCAGGGCGGCCACGGCGGGGTCGGCCTCGATGTCCTCGAGCGCCTTGGGCAGCGCCAGCGACCAGTTGGGCCGCTCGTCGGTGGTGCCGGGCATGTTCGGCCGCTCCGGCACCCCGATGGCGTCGTCGAGGGTGGCGGCGAGGAGGGCGCTCGGCGCCTCGGCCAGCAGCCCGTAGGTGGCGGCCACGACCTCTTCGGGGGGGGCGTCGTCGGCCACGCCCGTCCAGTCGCGAAGGCGCTGGCGCAGCCGGGCCGTGGACCCATGGTTGGGCTTCAGGTCGAGCTGGTCCTGCTCGGCCAGGTCGAGCCCCGACCACAGACCGGCCACTGTCGGCAGGTCGTGGGTCGTGACCGCCGCCAGTGCGCAGCGCGGGAAGTCCCGCGGGGGGGACGGCTCGAACCACAACAGCCGGTACGACAGGACCTGGCGCGCCCTCAGCTCCTCGCGCACGGAGTCCTCCACCGTGCCGAGGTCCTCCCCCACCACGTAGGCCTGGGCCCGGTGGCTCTCGAGGGCCAGGATGCCCAGCAGCTCCCGGCTGGGATACCGCACGTAGGCGCCGTCCGCCGGACTCCGGCCGAGCGGGATCCAGAACAGCCGGAACAGCCCCATGACGTGGTCGAACCTCATGCCGCCGGCGTGGCGGAACCCGGCGCGAACGGTGCGGATGAACGGCTCGAAACCCGCCGTGCGCAGCCGCCAGGGGTCGAAGGGCAGGAGGCCCCAGTCCTGGCCCTGGCTGTTGAACTCGTCGGGCGGCGCGCCCACCCTCGCGCCGTGGGCGAAGCAGTCCCGCCACACCCAGGCGTCGGCGCCGGCCGCGTCCACGCCCACGGCGAGGTCCTGGACGAGGTCGATCTGCGCACCGGCGGCGGCCAGCTGCTCGGCGACCAGCCACTGGAGCCATTGGTGGAACCGAACGCGGTCGCCATGGGCATCGGCGAAGGCCTGCACGTCTGCCCCGTCCGCGTCGCGCAACCCCGCCGGCCAGTCCCACCAGGGAGCACCGTGCTCCTCGGACAGGGCGCAGAAGGTGGCGTAGCGGGCCAGCGCCGGGCCCTCCTCGTCGCAGTAGCGGCGGAAGGAGGGCTCGTCGCCAGAGCCCTTCCACAGACGTTCGAGGGCGTCGAGCTTGAGCCGCCACACGGCGTCCCGGTCGATTCGGCGCTCGGAGTTGAGGGCCCGGCCGGCGGCAGCGAGCTCGTCGAGGTGGACCTCGGCCGACGAGGCGCCCGGCACGTCCTCGACCCGCAGGTACAGCGGGTTGTGGAAGCACCGGCTGGACGGCGAGTAGGGGCTGGGCTGCTGAGGGCCGGTGGGCAGCGCGGCGTGGAGCGGGTTCACGAGCATCATGGCCGCCCCCTGGTCCGCCGACCAACGCCCCAGGCGGCGGAGATCGCCCAGGTCACCCATGCCCCAGCTGGCGCCGGAGCGCACCGCGTAGAGCTGGGCCGCCCATCCCCAGCCGTGCAGCTTCGTCGGGACGTAGCAGGCACCGGGGGTCACGATCAGGCGGACCAGCCGGCCGTCCTCCTCCCGGCGCAGCTGGTGGTAGCCCGGCCCCAGGCCGGGCGGCAGGGCTCCTTCCACCGCCTCCTCGGCACCGTCCTCGGTGCAGAGGGTCCAGCGCCCCTCGACGGTCACCGCCTCGCCCTCGGCCACCACCCACCCCGGGTCGTCGCCGGACGTGCCCGGCGGCGGGCCTTCGCCCTCGGCGCCCATGATCTCGAGGAGCGCCTCGGCGGTGGCGGGAGAGGTGGGACGCCAGGCCCCGTTGGTGTCCTCGTACCCGGGGGCGATCCCCCAGGCAGCCCGGTCGTTCATCCCTCAGTTGTATCCGAGGGCCGCCCGAGGCGCCCCTCCGCCCTAGCGGGCGTAGTCGCCGTCGTCGGGCCCCGGCGGGCCCAGCCGCTTGGCCATCCGGAGCCGGGTGCCCCCCGTCGTGGTCGGCGACTCGAGCTGGACCGAGTTCATCAGCTGACGGATCATCCGCAGGCCGCGGCCGGAGACGTCTTCCACGGTGGTCTCCCGCAGGGGGACCTCGAAGGGGTCGAAGCCCACGCCGTCGTCCTCGACCTGGACGATGACGGCGTCGTCGGCGAACTCGGCCTGCAGGCGGATGGTCCCCTCCGTCCCGTCGGGGAAGGCATGGCGGATGACGTTGGCGCACGCCTCGTCGAGGGCCAGCACCACGTCGGCGCTGTGCTCGGGCTCGACTCCCACCTCCTCGAGGTACCCGGCCACCGCTCTCCTGGTCTTGGGCAGGAAGCGGGCGTCGGCCGGCAGCTCGAGCTGCAGGAGGAGGTGCATGGTGGTGGTATTGGGCACAGCGCGGAAGACGGAGGTCGCATACCCGGTGGCCATGGCCGACAAACGCAGCCACCCCCGGGCGGGCCGGGTCCTGGTGGGGTCTTCCTCCTGGTCGGACCGAAGCCTCGTCCACGAAAGCGGCTGGTATCCGGGGCGCTCCATGAAGGCCGCCGAGCGGATGGCCTACTACGCCCAGCGCTTCGGGGTGGTGGAGATCGACGCCACCCGGCGCTTCCCCCCCACGCCGCAGCTTGCTCGCCAGTGGGTGGAGCGCACCCCCGACGGGTTCACCATGGACGTGCAGGCGTGGACCCTCCTCACCGGCGACGCCACCCTCCCCGACTCGCTCTGGGAGGACCTGCGCGACGAGGTCCGCCCCGAGCTGCGGGATCGGCGCCGGCTCTACGTCGCTCACCTGAGCAGCGACGCACGGGTGGAGGCGTGGGCCCGGTTCCGCCACGCCCTCCTCCCGCTGCACGAGAGCGGGCGGCTGGGAGCGGTGGTGCTGCGCTACCCGCACTGGCTGAAGCCCGGCAACACGGCGGTGGCCCTGATGGAGCAGGCCCGGGCCATGCTCCCCGAGTTCCGCCTGGCCGTGGAGCTCCGCAACCGTCACTGGCTGGAGGGCGGGCGCTGCGACGAGACGCTGTCGTTCCTGGAGGACCACGGGCTGGGCTTCGTGTGCGTCGACTCCGTCCACGTCCCGCCCGTGGTGGCGTCCACCAGCGATCTGGCCGTCGTCCGCTTCCACGGGCGGAACCCGGGCGACTGGGAGGACCCGGAGCTCACCATCGCCCAGCGCTACGCGTACCGCTACAGCAGCGAGGAGCTGGCGGCGTGGGTGCCGAGGGTCCGTGAGCTGGCGGCGTCAGCCGAGGAGGTGCACGTGCTCTTCGCCAACGCCTACCGCGACCTCGCCGTGGTCAACGCCGCCGAGCTAGCCGCCCTCCTGGGTTGACGCGCTGGGGCCCGTCACCACCGAACCGTGGTGGCACACCATGAGCCAGCGCCCGTGGCCGGGCTGGCGCAGGAAGAGGTTGACGGCAGCCACGGTGGCGCCTCCCTGGTCCCCCAGCAGGTTCTCGTCCACCGACACCCACGCCACGTCGCCGGACACCTCGACGTCCTCCTGGGTGAGGACGAACTGGAGGGAGCGGGTGGTCTGGAACAGGGTGAAGAACGACGCCGCGATCTCCCCCCAGCCCCGGAGCGTGGCCCAGCCGGGATGGGTGCAGCGGGCCCGGTCCGAGTGCTCCCACAACGCCGACATGGCGTCGAGGTCGCGCCCCTCGAAGGCCTCGTAGAACGCTCGGTTGGCGGCGAGGACCTGCTGGGCGGGTTCGACCGGCCGGAGGCTACAACGACAGGTGGTGCCCCCGAGACGCTCGGGTAGCTTCTCGCGGTGCCGACGGTGGCCAGCCACGACGGGGTGAGCATCGCCGCCCACGACCTGGACGGCGAGGGACCCGACCTGCTCCTGGCCCACGCCACCGGCTTCCACGGCCGGGTCTGGCTGCCCGTGGTCGCCGCTCTGCGGTCTCACTTCCGCTGCATCGCCGTGGACGAGCGGGGCCATGGCGATTCGGGGGTGCCCCCCGACGCCAGCTTCGACTGGAGGGCGATGGCCGGCGACCTGCTGGCGGTGGTCGAGGCAATGGCCCTGCCGGCGCCGTTCGGCGTCGGTCACTCCGCCGGCGCCACCCTCCTGCTCCTGGCCGAGCAGGCCAGGCCCGGGACCTTCCGGGCGCTGTGGTGCTACGAGCCGATCCTGCCCCCGTCCGACGACCTGCCACCACCCGCCGACCGGGGTCGCCTGGCCGCCGGCGCCCGCAAGCGAACCGAGGTCTTCCCCTCCCGAGACCACGCCTACCGGCAGTACGCGTCCCGGCTCCCGTTCTCGGCGCTGGCCCCCGACGCCCTGCGGGCGTACGTCGACTTCGGCTTCGAGGACCTGGCCGACGGCACCGTGCGCCTCCGGTGCCGCCCCGAGCACGAGGCCCGGGTCTACGAGAGCGGCTTCTCGCACGGGGCCGATCGTCACCTCGATCGGGTGCGGTGCCCGGTCACCGTGGCCTGTGGCGAGCGCACCAGGCACGTCGACCCGGTCGCCGTCCGGGGGCTGGCCGCCCGGCTGCCCGGCGCCGGCGTGCAGGTGCTGCCCGGCCTCGGACACTTCGGCCCGCTGGAGGACCCTGCCGCCGTGGCCGAGGCCGTGCTGGGCGCCCTGTCGCCGGTGAGCCGGCCGGTCCAGGAGCACGAGCGCTGATCTCGCTGGACCAGGTGCTGGGCCCCGCCGCCATCGCCGCCGGGGCCGCCGCTCAGGCCGTGACCGGGATCGGCTTCTCGCTGGTGGCCACGCCGTTCCTGGTCGTCACGTCGGGGAGCCGGGAAGGGGTTCGCGAGGCCATCCTGTTGTCCTCGGTGCTGAACCTGGCGATGCTCGGCGGCGAGGTGCGCCTGGTCCGGGCCCGCCAAGCGGCGCTGCTCTGGGTGCCCGCCGCCGTGGTGACCCCCGTGGCCGCCGTCGTCGTCCGCCACACCCCGGCCTCGCGCCTGACGGTGGCGGCCGGTGCTCTCACC
>JALYHF010000250.1 GCA_030776745.1 Actinomycetota bacterium
TGCCACCGCTGTCCCGCCCGCCAACGCCCACCTCCCTCAGGCTGCCGCCCCGCGACGCGGTGGTGGCGGGGGAGGCCGACGTCCTCGTGGTGGGCGGAGGACCGGCCGGCCTGGGGGCGGCCATCGGGGCCGCAGAGGCAGGGGCCGACGTGGTGCTGGTCGAGCGGTACGGCTTCCTCGGGGGCAACGCCACGGTGTCCCTCGTCCTGCCCCTGATGTCCTTCCACACCCAGCGGGAGGCGCCCAGGCCGGGCGACGAGGAGGTGTCGCTCATGCCCACCGACCACGGGCCGGGCGACCCGGTCGTGGCCGGGGTGCTCCAGCGGCTGCTCGAGCGTCTGGTGGCCACGGGCGGGGCGGTGGAGCCCTCCCCCAAGACGGGCTACACCGTGCCCTGCGACCCCGAGGCCTACAAGCTGACCATGGTCGACCTGCTCGACGAGGCCGGCGTGCGGTTCCTGTTCCACGCCTTCGCCTCCGGGGTGGTGGGCGACGGCGGGGTGGAGGGCGTGGTCTTCGAGACCAAGTCGGGGCCGGTGGTGGTGCGGACCGCCGTGGTGGTGGACTGCACGGGCGACGGCGACGTGGCTGCCGCCGCCGGGGCGCCGTTCGACGTCGGCCGCGACGAGGACGGCCTGGTGCAGCCCATGACGCTCATGTTCCGGATGGTCGAGTTCGAGCGTCCCGGCTTCGCTGCCTACGTCCGCGACAACCCCGGCCAGTGGCGTGGCGTGCACGGGCTCTGGGACCTGATCGCCAAGGCCACCGCCGAGGGCCGGCTCGAGCTGCCCCGGGAGGACCTTCTGTTCTTCGCCACTCCCCACGAGAGGGAGGTGAGCGTCAACAGCACCAGGGTGGGGGGCGTCCTGGGTGTCGACGTGTGGGACCTCACCTCGGCCGAGTGGCAGGCCCGCCGCCAGATGCGCCAGATCTCCGACTTCCTCCGCGAGTACGTGCCCGGTTTCGAGAAGGCCTACGTGGCCCAGAGCGGGGTGAACATCGGGGTGCGGGAGACCAGGCGGATCCGGGGCGAGTACCAGCTGACCGCCGCCGACGTGCTGACGGCCCGCAAGTTCCCCGACGCCGTGGCCCGCGGCTCCTACCCGGTCGACATCCACAACCCCAAGGGGTCCGGGACGGTGCTCCAGAACCTGCCCCCTGGTGAGGCCTACGACATCCCCCTGCGCTGCCTCCTGCCCCAGGGCGTCGACCGGCTGCTGGTCGCCGGCCGCTGCATCTCCGGCACCCACGAGGCCCACTCGTCCTATCGGGTCACGCCCATCGCCATGGCCACCGGCCACGCCGCCGGGGTGTGTGCCGCCCTGGCCGCCCGGTCAGGGGCCACACCGAGGGAGGTGGACGCCGCCCGGGTGCAGCACGAGCTGTTGGCCCAGGGCGCGAACCTGGGGGGAGCTCGGGCCGGCGGCGGCTTGGCGCGGCCCCGGTAGGGCTGTCTCCCGTCGCTGGTGCAGGGCGGTAGGCCTGGATGGGAGGCCTGGGCGGGGGGCCGCACGCCGGCCCGTGCCGGACCTCAGGACGCAGGGCGGCGTCCGAAAGCGAAGAAGAGAGGCGCGAAGACGGTCGGTCGGTCGGCGGCGATGTCAAGCCGCTCCAAGGCCGACCTCCACCGGTCGATGTCGTCGGCCGTTGCCAATCCGCCGGCAACAAGTGCGTCACGAGCGGCCCAGCTCGGAGGCCGGAACCCGGGCGGCGGTGTGAAGATCTGGTACCGCCCTTGGTGGTCGAGGGCCTCAAGACCGGCAGCGCGCAGGAGCTCGCCGAGGCGCAGCCCGACGGCAAGGTCGTTTCCTCGCTGATGGTGCCATTGCATGTACCGGGCTGTGAGGTCCTCCATGTCGGGATCTGAAGGACGCACGGCGAAGCCGTTGGCGTAAACGTCAGCCAGGTACACCGATCCACCGGGACGGACGAGGGAGGCGGCGTGCGCCACGATCACCTCTTCGAGCGGCCCGTTGTGAGCGAGGACGTGGCGAACCATGACGACGTCAACGGCGCCGTCGTGGCTTCCGCCGAGCAGCACGGCACCTGGGTCGGCGTGTGCGGCGAGACGGCCAGCGACCCGGAGCCGCCGCTGCCCTCGTCGGCCTCGGGGTGCGTGAGCTCTAAACGGTCCCGGGCGCCGTCGGCGAGGTCAAGGATCTCCTCCGCCGCGACCTCGATGCCCTGCGCACAGTGGCTGACACCGCCCGCCGGGCGAAGACGGCCGCCGACGCCCGGGTGGTCCTCAACCGGCTCACCTGACAGCGACTTCCGCTACTCGGGCCCCTTCCGCCCGAGGCGGGCCAGCAGGTCCTGCAGAGCAGCCATCTCCGCCTCGAGGGCGGCCTTGCCACTGCGCGTCGCCTGCGCCCACGTCCGTGGCTTCTTGCCTTCGAACACCTTTCGGATCTGGACGTGGCCCGCTTCCTCCAGCACGGCGAGGTGACGAGAGAGATTTCCGTCGGTGAGCCCGAGGGCATCCCTCAGATACCCGAAGTCGGCCCGGTCGGCCTCGGCAAGGACGGCGAGGATGCCGAGACGCACCCGCTGGTGGACGACATCGTCCAGGCGCTGGGTGGGGTGGTCGCCGCCTTGACTCACGAAACGGCGCGCTCTCGGCCCCGCAGGACCAAGCCCGTGACAAGGAAGACGGCGCCGAGGACGGCGCCCGAGCCGGCGGCGGCAAGGTCAGGGACGGTCGCGAGGAAGGCCACCGGCACGGCGACGAGGGCCAGCCCCAACCACGCGAGGATCGGCTCGCGGTCGACGAGTGCGAAGGCGAAGTACCCAATGGCGATGGCGAAGACCGAGACGACCTCGCGGAGGTCGCCGGAGGTGACCGATGGGAGGATGAAGGCGCCCGCGACCATGGCTACGGCCACGGCGACGTAGGGCATCGGGGAACTGGACAGGCCCAGCCGCGACTCGCGATTGCGGTAGTACAGGCAGACCGCGACGGTGCCCACCGGGGCGGCCACCGCCCAGAACACAGCGATGGCAGGGCCTTCCGCCAGAAGCGCCAGGAGTATCAGAAAGCGCTCTGCGTCAAGCAGTTTCGCTCGGCTCAGCTCGGGACGACGACCGCAACCGCGCTCGTCGAGCCGAGCACCAGGCGCGACGATGAGCACAGCACGACTGAGAAGCACGGACAGGAGGTACTGGGATGCCGGGAAAGGCTGTCGTCAGCTTGACCACCGGACTCGAGGACACAGAGAAGGTCACCGTCGCGTTCCTCGTTGCCGTCGGTGCGGCGGAGTCGGGTCGACCGACGCTGATGTTCCTCACCAAGGAGGCGGTCCGGCTCGCTCTCGACGGGGTGGCCGTGGGGGTGGCTTGCGACGGCTGCCCGTCACTGGCCACGTTGCTGGAACGCTACGCCGCCGCCGGCGGGCGCTATTACGTCTGCCCCATCTGCTTCGACGCCAAGAAGCTCGACAAGGGCCACCTGATCGCCAACGCCGAGCTCGCCGGGACGGTCCCGATGTGGGAGTGGATCGGCGACGAAGGGGCCACCACGTTCAGCTACTGAGCGCCCGGCGTTCGTCCTCACCCGCCGTCCCCCTCAGCCCTTCACCGCTCCCATGGTGAAGCCCTGGATGAACCGCTCCAAGAAGAGGTTGAAGACCAGGGCGATGGGCACCGCCACCATCACGGTGGCGGCCTGGAGGGACTGCCAGAAGAAGATGTCGCCCCGCACCA
>JALYHF010000251.1 GCA_030776745.1 Actinomycetota bacterium
GCCTCCGGGGGTGCCGCGGCACTGTCCATCGCCGGCGGGGGGGCGACCGGCTCGGCCGGCGGTGGGTCGTCGGCGGTGACGGGAGCGGATCGGTCCTCGGCGGAGGCAACACCGGCTGGCGGCGACGGCTCGGCGACCGGCGCGGAACCCGGATCCTCCGTGCTTACCGCACGCTCGCCCGACGGTGCGTCGACAAGGGGGGTCTGGAGCGTCTCGTCCGGTGACACTCCGGGTCTGTCTTCGTGTGGCGAGGCGGAACCAGGCTCGGGAGGCTGCGTTTCTCCGGCGCCCTCATCGCTGCTGGTGGGCAGCGGTTCGTTGGTGTCTTCGTGTTGTGCCACGTGGTCGGGGCCCCTCTGTCTCAGCGAAAACGGCAGGAAGTCTCACAGGTGCATTGACCACCCAGCTGGCAAAAGTCTATGGTGACCGCGCCGGCAAGGAAAGGGGTTGCCAATGGGCGTCATCGTCGGGGCGGGGGCCGTGCTCACCGGGTGGTACGTGGGCTACGTCATCGGGCTCGTGGTCATTGCCGTGGTCGTGATCTTGGTGGCGATCATCCTGGGGTTGGCCCGCCGCATCGGCGTGCAGGCCGAGGCCATCACCCAGAGCCTCGATGACGGGCGCATCGCCACGTTGCCGCTGTGGGAGTTCGAGAAGGTCAACAACGGCCTGCGCAACACCGCTCGCTACGCCGAGCAGGCTCGCGGCGCGCTGGGAGGTGCGGAATGAACCCGGCAGTGATCCTCGCCCTGCAGTCCGAACACGTCACGTTCTGGTGGATCACCCTCGGCATGGGCGCCGTGGTGGTCATCGCCGTGATCGTGTTGTTGTCGCTTCTGGTCAGCTTCGTCAACGACATCGACGTCAACGTCCGAGAGGCCTGGGAGACGGCCACCAGGCTGGCGGCCAACACCGCCACCACCTGGATGCTCCAGCAAACCGGCGTGCGCACCGAGGACCTGCTGGCCGAGGTCGAGCGCCACAACGAGCTTCTCGCCTCCCAAGGAGCCAGCCGATGACCCTGCGAATCTTCCTCACCGTGTTCGAGATCGTGCTGTTGGTCGGCACGCTCGCCTTCTTCCTCAACGTCGTGGCCCGCCAGCTGAACAGCATCTCGGCCACCCTGGCCAAGATCACCTTCGGCGTGCGGGCGGTGGAGACCCAGTGCTTGGTCATCGGCCCGGCCGCGGATCGCATCAACGCCAACCTGGCCCAGATCGCCAGCGGTCTGGACGAAGCGGCGTCTCGGGCGGGCCGGCTGGCTCGCTGATCTCCTCGATGGTCGACGGGCTGCTCCCGCCCTTCGGTGAACCGGGCGGGCCGCCCGTCGAAGATGCTGCCGTGCTGGAGTCCTTCGCTCGGGGCGAGCCGGGTGGCCACTCCGCCCGGTTCCACGTGGAGGGCCCCACGTTGCTGGTGAGCCCCGACGTGGCCCTGGCCATGCGGATCGGGCCCACCGCCGTGCTGGTTCGCACCGATCTGCCCAGCTCGATGCTCGACGCCAAGCCAGCCGTCGAGGAGGCCCTCGCCGCGCAGGGCATGACCCTGCTCGATGCCGAGACTCCCCTCGGCGTGGCCATCGCCGTGCAGGTCCTGGGCCTGAGAGTGTCGACATGGGACCTGTGGGGCACCGACATCGACGAGGCCTTTGCCGACCTGCGGCGCGCCGCTGTGGGAGACGAGGCCCCGCCGGCCTTCGTAGAGAGCGAGCCTCCGGCTTCGCAGTGGTGAACCGAGTGTCGTCCTGAGCGAATCTGGGCGGGGCGATCCCGGCGCAGTCATCTTCGACGTCGACGGCACCTTGGTCGATAGCGAACGCCATGGGCACCTGGTGGCCTTCAACCTCGCCTTCGAAGAGTTCGAGCTTCCGTACCGGTGGAGCGAGGAGGAGTACGGCGAGCTGCTCCGCATCACCGGCGGTCGACGCCGCATCGAGCACTACCTGGCCGAGAAGGGAGTGGGCGAGGAGGAGCGGGGCCGCCTGGCGCCCGCCCTCCACTCCCGCAAGAGCGAGATCTTCTCGGAGCTGATCGACGAAGGCCGCCTCGAGCCCCGGCCCGGGGCGGCGCGGCTGCTGGCCGAGCTCACCCGCGACGGGTGGGCCCTCGCCGTGGCCACGACGGGAAGCCGCAGCTGGGTCGAGCGCCTCCTCCACCTCCTCTTCGGCGAGACGCACTTCGACGTCGTGGTCACCGGAGACGACGTCACGTCCCGCAAGCCCGACCCCGAGGCCTTCCAGGTGGCCCTCGACCGTCTCGGCACCACGGCCCCCAACGCGGTCGTCGTGGAGGACTCCGCCGAGGGCGTGGAGGCGGCGCGGGCGGCGGAAATGGCCTGCGCCGTGGTGGTGAACGGCTACACGGAGGACCATGACCTGACCGGCGCCGACCTGGTGCTGGACGGCTTCGGGGACCTCGAAGCTCCCGCCCGCGTGCTCGACGACCCGCACGGCACGGGCTGCGCCGGCATTCTTGACGCCGCCACCCTGGCCCGCCTCCTGGGCGGAGGGCAGGGCCAGGACGGAGGTGCGGCCGGCGAGGCCGGCGGCGCCTAGGTGGGCACCAGGCCTTCGGCCAGCTGTACCAGAGCTCGCACCGCCGGTGCGTCCGGGGCGGTGTCGAGGGGCGCCACGCCGTCACGGTCGGCCTTGACGATGGCAGGGTCATCGGGGATGGCCACGACCTCGTGGTCGGGGAAGGCCTTGGCCACCGTGGCCAGGTCGTCCTCGTCACGAATTCGGCTGGCCACCACGATCACCC
>JALYHF010000252.1 GCA_030776745.1 Actinomycetota bacterium
GCCGAGGAGGGCGGCAGCATCCTGCGGGCCACCCAGACCGGCCGGGTGCAGCAGTACGCCGCCTTCCTGTTCGGAGCAGCCGTCGTCATCGGTGGCGCCCTCGTCCTCATCACCAGCTAGGGAGACAGATGAACTGGTTCGACTCGTGGGCGCTCACCCTGGCCGTGTTCACGCCGGTCGTGGGGATCGTGGTCCTCGCCCTCGTGCCGGCGCGGCAGGAGAGCACGATCAAGGCCGTGGCCCTCCTCACCACGCTGGCCACGGCCGGCGTCGGTGTGGCCATCCTCACTGGCTTCGACTACGACGCGACCGACTCGTTGCAGTTCGAGGTCGACACCACGTGGATCGAGGTCATCAACAGCCGCTACCACGTCGGCGTGGACGGCATCTCGCTCCCGCTGCTCGTCCTGTCCATGCTGATCAGCGTGCTGTGCGTCGTGTACTCCTGGGACCACTTCCCGGAGCCGCACAACCCCAAGGCCTTCCTCATGCTGCTGCTCGTGCTCGAGGTCGGCATGAACGGCACCTTCGTGGCCCAGGACCTCATTCTGTTCTTCGTCTTCTTCGAGCTGGTCCTGCTGCCCATGTACTTCATGATCGGGGTGTGGGGCGGGCCCAACCGCCAGTACGCCGCCATCAAGTTCTTCCTGTTCACCCTCTTCGGGTCGGCGCTGATGATCCTGGGATTCCTGGCCCTGTTTTTCAAGGTCGATCCCCACACCTTCGACATCCCCCGCCTGGCCGAGCTGGCCTCGGAGTCGATCGCCCCGGACACCCAGCTGTGGATCTTCGCTGCCCTGTTCATGGGCTTCGCCATCAAGGTGCCGATGTTCCCGTTCCACACCTGGCTCCCGGACGCTCACACGGAGGCCCCCACGGTGGGCTCGGTCATCCTCGCCGCCGTGCTGCTCAAGCTCGGGACCTACGGCTTCGTGCGGGTCGCCCTGCCCATCCTCCCCGACGCCGCCATGTCGTGGGCCCCCTGGATCGGGCTGCTGGCGGTGATCGGGATCATCTACGGCGCCCTGGGCTGCCTGGCCCAGCGGGACATGAAGCGGCTCATCGCCTTCTCGTCGGTGGCCCACATGGGCTTCGTCATGCTGGGCATCGCCACCCTCACCGACTTCGGCATCAACGCCGCCGTGTTCGGCATGGTGGCCCACGGCCTCATCACCGGGATGCTGTTCTTCGTGGCCGGCTCCATCCAGGAGCGCTTCCACACCCGCGAGCTGGCCCGCCTGGGCGGGCTGCTGGTGCAGGCCCCCAGATTGGGGTGGATCCTCGGCTTCTGCGCCTTCGCCTCCCTGGGCCTACCCGGCCTGGCTGGGTTCTGGGGCGAGTTCCCCGCCATCCTGTCCGCCTACCAACCGGCCGACGGCCTGTCCGAGCCGCTCTTCCGCACGTACATGGTGGTGGCCGCCGTCGGCACCGTCTTCGCCGCCGGCTACCTGTTGTGGATGTACCAGCGCACCGCCTTCGGGACCCCGAGGGAGGAGTTCGCCGCCACCCACGTGCACGACGTGCACACGCCGGAGTGGCTGGCCTGGGCTCCGATGCTGGCCCTCATCGTGGCCCTCGGCGTCTACCCGGCCCTGCTCTTCCGGGTCACCGACGGCGCCGTGCAGAGCGTGACGTCGGCCATGCAGGCGGTGGGGGGCGGATGACGGCCGCCCAGGTGGCGGAGGCCGGCTTCCGGGCGCCGTACCTCGACTACGCCGCCCTGGCCCCCGAGATCGTGCTCACCGTGGTGATCACGGCGGTCCTGCTGGTCGACGTGGTCGTGGAGGAGGACCGCAAGTACGTGGTCACCCAGCTCGCCGGCGTGGGCGTGCTGGTCAGCCTCCTGCCCGTGATCCTGCTGGCCGTCGACGGTGAGGATCGCTCCATGTTCGCCGGCGCCTACGTGGTGGACGACTTCGCCCTCGTCCTCAAGGCCCTCTTCTTGGTGACGGGCTACGTCGTCTTGTTGATGTCGACGAACTACATCGCCGAAGGCGACTACTACGAGGGCGAGTACTCCTTCATGCTGCTCTCCTCGGTGCTCGGCATGGTGGTGATGGCGTCCTCACGCGACCTCATCACCATCTTCGTGGCCCTCGAGCTGCTCTCCATCCCGGCCTACCTGCTGGCCGGGTGGCGAAAGCGCGACCGCCGGAGCAACGAGGCCGCCCTCAAGTACTACCTCCTCGGCGTGCTGGCGTCCTCGGTGATGCTCTACGGCATGTCCTTGATCTTCGGCGCCACCGGCTCGACCGTCCTGGCCACCATCGGCCGGGAGGTCGGCGGGTCGGCCGGCGACCAGCCGATCATCACCCTGGGCATCTTCTTCATCATCGTCGGCTTCGCCTTCAAGGTGTCGGCCGTGCCGTTCCACTTCTGGGCACCCGACACCTACGAGGGGGCGCCCACTCCGGTCACGGCATTCCTGTCGGTGGCCTCCAAGGCGGCCGGCTTCGTCGCCCTCCTCCAGTTGGTGTACGTCGGGTTCTTCGGCCGCGACGACGTCTGGGGGCCGCTCTTCTGGGTGCTGGCCGCCCTCACCATGACCGTGGGCAACCTGGTGGCGTTGCGCCAGACCAACGTGGTGCGGCTGCTGGCCTACTCGTCGGTGGCCCAGGCCGGGTTCATCCTGGTCCCCTTCGCCGTGGCCGGGGCCAACACCCGGGCGACGGGCACGGCCCAGACGGCGACCATCGTGTACCTGCTCATCTACGCCGCCATGAACCTGGGAGCCTTCGCCGTGGTCATGGCGGTGGCCCGCAAGACCCACTCGGGCGAGATCTCCTCCTACGGAGGGCTGTTCACCTACGCCCCCGGCCTCACGGTGCTCATGACCATCTTCGTCTTCTCGCTGGCCGGGATCCCGCCCCTCGGCGGGTGGTTCGCCAAGCTCTACGTCTTCCAGTCCGCCCTCGACGCCGGCACGCCCGGAGCCGTCGTGCTGGCCGTGATCGCCGGGGTCAACTCGGTGATCGGCCTCTTCTACTACGCGTCCATCGCCCGGGAGATGTGGATGCGGCCCGTCCCCGACGAGGACCGCACGCCGATCCGAGTGCCCCCTGCGCTCGGGGCGGCCCTGGGGCTGACGGCGGTGGCCGTGGTGGCCATCGGCGTGTACCCGCAGGCCTTTGCCCGTCTGGGCGACCTGGCCCAGCTCGCCGTGCGGTAGCCATGTCGTCGGGCGGCGCGCTGGCGGCCGTCCTGGAACGGGTCCGCCGTTTCGGGCCCATCTCCTTCGCCGACTACGTCGACCTGGCCCTCAACCACCCGGCCCGCGGGTTCTTCTCGGGCGGCGGCGGAGCCGGCCGGGACTTTCTCACCAGCCCGGAGGTGGGCCCGCTCTTCGGCGCCGTGGTGGCCCGGGCCCTGGACGGGCGGTGGGACGCCCTGGGCCGCCCCGACCCCTTGGTGGTGGTCGAGGCGGGCGCCGGGGCCGGGAAGCTGGCCGCCCACGTGCTGGGCGCTCGGCCCCGCTGCGCTTCGGCCCTCCGCTACGTGCTGGTCGAACCCTCCGAGGCCCTGCGGGCCCGCCAGGCCCAGCGGCTGCGCCTGGAGCCTCCCGCATCGGTCCTCGGACCCACGGGGCCGGGCCCGGCCGACGGCGATGGCGAGCGGGGTCCCCTGGTCGCCGCCGGGCCGCTGGCCACGTCCCTGGCCGAGCTGCCCGCCCACCGCGTCACCGGTGTGGTGCTGGCCAACGAGCTGCTCGACAACCTGCCGTTCCGCCTGCTCGAGCGCCGCTCGTCCACCTGGTTCGAGGTCCGGGTGGGCGAACAGGGCGGCCGGCTCTCCGAAGTCCTGGTGGCGGCGCCGCCGGCGACGGTGGCCGAGGCCGAGCGCCTGGCTCCCGACGCCCCCGACGGCGGGCGGATCCCGTTGCAGGAGGCCGCCGTCGAGTGGCTGCACCACGCCCTGTCCCTCGTCGAGCGCGGCGCCGTCGTGGTCTTCGACTACGCCGACACCACCGCCTCCCTGGCCCGGCGCCCGTGGCCGGAGTGGCTGCGCACCTACCGGGGCCACGCCCGGGCGGCCCACCCGCTGGAGGACCCCGGCGGGCAGGACATCACCTGCGAGGTCGCCGTCGACCAGCTGGCGCGGGCCCGCCCACCGTCCGCCGACCGCTCCCAGGCCGACTTCCTCCGGGCCCACGGGCTGGACCAGCTGGCCGAGGTGGCCCGCGCCGAGTGGCAGGAGCGGGCCCACGTGGGCGACCTAGCGGCCCTCCAAGGCCGCAGCCGGTTGGGCGAGGCGGCCGCCCTCACCGATCCCACCGGGCTGGGCGCCTTCCGGGTCCTCGAGTGGGACGTCCCCTGAGCGCACTGCTCACTTCTCTTCTCCCCTGCCCGGCGCCCCGGGATGCTTCCGAAGACGGCGGTAGGCTCGCTGCGGGCAGCTGCCCACCGTCGATCGGGGAGCACTGATGGGCAACGCCGCCGAGCCGGCCGCGGGCATCGAGTCGTTCTACCTGGAGGACCGGACCTTCCCTCCGCCCGAGGAGTTCAAGGGCCAGGCCCTCGTCGTGGACCAGTCCATGTACGACGAGGCCGACGAGGACTGGCAGGGCTTCTGGGCCCGCCAGGCCCTGGCCCTGCTCGACTGGTTCGACGAGTGGGACACGATCCTCGACTGGAAGCTACCCTTCGCCCGCTGGTTCGTCGGGGGCAGCCTCAACGTGTCCTACAACTGCCTCGACCGCCACGTGGCGGCGGGGGCGGGCGACAAGGTGGCCTTCCACTGGGAGGGGGAGCCCGGCGACACCCGCACCATCACCTACGCCGACCTGCTGGCGGAGGTGGAGCGCTTCGCCAACGTGCTCAAGGCCCTCGGGGTGCGGCGAGGGGACCGGGTGGCGATCTACCTGCCCATGGTGCCCGAGCTCCCGGTGGCCATGCTGGCTTGCACCCGCATCGGGGCCGCCCACTCCGTGGTCTTCGGTGGCTTCTCCTCTGACGCCCTTCGGGACCGCATCATCGACGCAGAGGCCAAGGTCCTGGTCACCGCCGACGGCGGCTGGAGGCGGGGGTCGGCCGTGCCCCTGAAGGCCAATGCCGACGCCGCCCTGGAGGCGACGCCATCGATCGAGCACGTGGTGGTGGTGCGCCGCACCGGAGCGGGGGTCGGGATCAAGGAGGGCCGCGACCGTTGGTGGCACGAGCTCATGGATGGCGCCCCTCCCCACTGCGAGCCCGAGCGCATGGATTCGGAGGACCTGCTCTACCTGCTGTACACGTCGGGGACCACGGCGCGGCCCAAGGGCATCATGCACACCACCGGTGGCTATCTGACCCAGGTGGCCTTCACCCACCGCTACGTGTTCGACCTTCACCCCGACACCGACGTCTACTGGTGCGCCGCCGACATCGGCTGGGTGACCGGGCACAGCTACATCGTCTACGGGCCGCTGGCCAACGGGGCCACCAGCGTCATGTACGAGGGCACCCCCGACTTCCCGGCCAAGGACCGATGGTGGTCCATCGTCGAGCGCTACGGCGTCACCATCCTCTACACGGCGCCCACCGCCATCCGGACGTTCATGAAGTGGGGAACCGAGGAGCCCGGGAAGCGGGACCTGTCCTCGCTGCGGCTGCTGGGCAGCGTGGGGGAGCCCATCAACCCCGAGGCGTGGATGTGGTACTGGGAGCACATCGGCGGCGGCCGCTGCCCGGTGGTCGACACGTGGTGGCAGACCGAGACCGGCGCCATCATGATCGCCCCTCTCCCGGGCGCCACCGTCCTCAAGCCCGGATCGGCCACCTTCCCGCTCCCGGGCGTGGCCGCCGAGGTGGTCGACGACCGGGGGGAGGTGGTGACCGAGGGGGGCGGCTACCTCACGCTCACCCGCCCCTGGCCTTCCATGCTGCGCGGCATCTACGGCGACCCCCAGCGCTACCGGGACACGTACTGGAGCCGCTTCGAGGGGCGCTACTTCGCCGGCGACGGCGCCCGCGTCGACTCCGACGGATACCTGTGGTTCATGGGCCGGGTGGACGACGTGATGAACGTCTCCGGACACCGCATCTCCACCACGGAGGTGGAGTCGGCCCTGGTGGACCACCCCACCGTGGCCGAGGCGGCCTGCGTCGGCGCCACCGACGACACCACGGGCCAGGCCATCATCGCCTTCGTCACCCTCAAGGCGGGTGGAGAGGCCAGCGACGAGCACGGCCAGCTCCTGCGCCGCCACGTGGCCACGAGGATCGGGCCCATCGCCCGCCCGAAGACCATCGTGTTCACCGACGACCTGCCGAAGACCCGCAGTGGCAAGATCATGCGCCGCCTGCTGAAGGACGTGGCCGAGGGGCGTGACCTCGGGGACACCACCACGCTGGCCGACGCCTCGGTGGTCGAAGAGATCAAGAAGCGGGCCCAGGTGGCGCCCGAGGAGGACTGAGGCTCCCTGAGCCGGAAGATGACGGGTGACCCTCGGCGGGTGCCCGGCAACTGGTGGTGGCGGGTCGGCCCCGTGGAGCCGGGGCCGGCGGTGGTCTTCGACCTCGACGGCGTCCTCTCCGACGCCGCCAGCCGCCAGCACTTCCTCGAATCGGACCGGCGCGACTGGGAGGCCTTCTTCGACGCCTGCGGGGACGACCTCCTCCTCGACGAGGTGGCCTGCCTCCTCTCCCTCCTCGACCGCGACCTCGTGGTGGTCCTGCTCACCGGGCGCCCCGTCCGGGTGCAACCGCAGACGCGGGCGTGGCTCGAGCGGTACGAGCTGCGTTGGGACCTCCTGGTGATGCGGGACTTCGGGGACCACTCGGCCGCCAGGCAGTTCAAGTCCGAGGCGGTGGGCCACCTCCGCCGGTACGGCCTCGACCTTCGCCTGGCCTTCGAGGACGACCGTCGCAACCTGGAGATGTTCCGCACGGCGGGGGTGCCCTGCGTCTACATCCACTCGGGCTACTACGACTGAGGATCGGGAACTCCTGGGCGCCTGGCGGCGTTGCAAGGGGTGCTATGAGCAAGAACACGATCAAGACGTTCACCCTCCTCGCCGCCATCGGCGGCCTCCTCGTCGTCGTCGGCCAGGTCCTCGGTGGCCAGCTCGGTGCCTTCATCGGCCTGCTCCTGGGCGTGGCCATCGTCGGCTTCTCGTACTGGAACTCCGACAAGCTGGCCATCCGGGCAGCCAGGGCCGTACCGGTCAGCGAGGCGGAGATGCCCGAGTACTACCGGGTGGTCCGCGAGCTCACCCAGAGGGCGGGCATGCCCATGCCCAAGCTGTACGTCACCCCGGACCTGCAGCCCAACGCCTTCGCCACCGGCAGGAACCCCGAGCACGCCGCCGTCGCCGTGACGCAGGGCATCCTTCAGATCTGTAGCTGGGACGAGCTGCGGGGCGTGCTGGCCCACGAGATCAGCCACGTGGGCAACCGCGACATCCTCATCGGCTCGGTCGCCGCCGCCGTGGCCACCGCCATCAGCTTCATCGCCAACATGGCCATGTGGGGGGCCATGTTCGGCGGCGGGCACGGGGACGACGACGAGGGCGCCAACCCGATCGCCCTCCTCCTCACCGCCCTTCTGGCGCCCATGGCGGCCGGGCTGCTGCAGATGGCCCTCAGCCGCAGTCGGGAGTTCGAGGCCGACCGCTCGGGAGCCCGCCTGGTCGGCGACGGCGAGCCCCTGGCCCGGGCCCTGCTCAAGCTGGAGCAGGCGGCCCGCCAGATCCCCATGGACGTGGCCCCGGCCCAGGCCCAGAAGTACATCGTCAACCCGTTGACCGGCCGGCGGATCCAGTTCGCCAAGCTGTTCACCACCCACCCCTCCACCGAGGAGCGGGTGGCCCGCCTGCGGGCTGGTGAGTGGCGCTAGTAAGCGCCGGCGCCCTCCTCAGTCCCGGAAGTTGGTGATCTGCAGCGGGATGCCGAAGTCCTCGGCCTTCACGGCGGCGATGGCCGACTGGAGCGCGTCCTTCTTCTTGCCCGAGACCCGCAGCTGGTCCCCCTGGGTCTGCGAGGACACGCCCTTGAGGCCGAGGTCCTTGATGAACTTGTTGAGCCTCTTGGCGTGCTCCGTGGAGATGCCGGCCCGTAGCACGATGGTCTGGCGGACGGTCCCCTTGGCCGCCTCCTCGACCTTCCCGCGATCCAAGGCCTTGAGGGAGACCTGCCGCTTCACCAGCTTCTCCTCCAGAACCTGCACCAGCGCCCTGAGCCGGTCCTCGGTGGAGGAGTGGAGGCGCAGCTCGTGGCCCGACAGCTCGATGCTTGACCCGGTGTCCCGGAAGTCGAACCGGGTGGCCACCTCCCGGCTGGCCTGATCGACCGCGTTCTTGACCTCTTGCATGTCGACCTCGGAGACCACGTCGAAGGTGGGCATGGGCAAACGCTATCCTCGGCGTCCCACTGGGTCGGTGCCCGAGCGGCCAAAGGGAGCAGACTGTAAATCTGCCGGCACAGCCTTCGGAGGTTCAAATCCTCCCCGGCCCACCAGCCAGGACTAACCACGGCGGCTGTGGCCCGCTACAGCAGGCGCTGCATGAGAGCCACGTCGAGCCAGCGCCCGAACTTGCGTCCCACCTCGCGCTCGATGCCCACCAGGTCGAAGCCGCAAGCCCGGTGCAGGGCGATCGACACCTCGTGGCTGCCCACCACCCGCGCCATCACGGTGTGGAAGCCATGGGCCCTGGCCAGGCGGACCAGCTCCTGGAGGATGGCGCGCCCCACGCCCCGACCGCGTGCGTCGTGGCGAACGTAGACGGAATCCTCGACCGTGGTGGCGTAGGCGGGCCGGTCCCGGTAGGGGGAGAGAGAGCCGAAGCCGAGCACCTCCGATCCGCTCACGGCGACCACGGCGGGGTGGGCCCCGGCGTGGGCGGCCAGCCACGCCCGCTGATCCTCGAGCGTGCGCGGAACCAGGTCGAAGGTCACGGCCGAGCCCGTGACCTCACGGTTGTAGATGTCGCGGATGGCTTCGGCGTCGTCGACCACGGCGAGGCGGGTGGCCACGGAGGCGGTGTCGAGCATGGCGGCTATCATGGCCCGGTGCAGCCGGCAGGCTGTGGTGCCCTCTTAGCTCAGTCGGCAGAGCACAGCCATGGTAAGGCTGGTGTCGTGGGTTCGATTCCCACAGAGGGCTCGCCGGTCTGGGGCCGGAAGGCACAAGGCGGCGTAGCTCAGTTGGTCAGAGCACACGGCTCATAATCGTGTGGTCGTCGGTTCGAGTCCGACCGCCGCTACTCGACTGTCCGGGGCCGACCTTGGACCGTCGGAACGGATACGGGCGTGCCGAAGGGCGCGCGGAGGGGTAGAGGGTTCTCCATGGCCAAGAAGCAGTTCGTTCGGGACAAGCCCCACCTCAACGTGGGGACCATGGGCCACATCGACCATGGCAAGACGACGCTGACCGCCGCCATCACCAAGATCTTGGCCGAGCGGGACCCGGCGG
>JALYHF010000253.1 GCA_030776745.1 Actinomycetota bacterium
CCGGGCCAAGAGCCTGATCGTCCTCGACAGCGGCAAGAAGGTGGCGCCCGAGGAGGTGGAGGCCGAGCTGGCCAGGAGCGAGCTGTTCGCCGAGGTGTGCGTCGTCGGCCTGCGCGACGGCCACCGGGCCGGCGAGCAGGTGTGCGCGGTGGTGGTCCCGGCCGTGCCCCTGTCCCGGGATGCGGTCGAGGAGGAGATCAGCCGGGTCACCGCCGGCCTCAGCGGCTTCAAGCGACCCACGGCGGTGCGGATCCGCGATCGGGAGCTGCCCAAGACGCCCAAGCAGTCGCACCGCCGCGGCGAGATCGCCCGGATGCTGGAGGAGACGGAGGCGCGCCGATGAAGGTCCCCCCCGCGTACGTCGACAGCTTCGGCCACGCCCTCGGCAGCGAGAAGCACGGCGTCGAGGAGAGCGCGGCGGCAGGGCGAACGCACAACCCGGCGGCGGCCTTCCTCGAGTCGGGATTCCGCTGGCACCACGTGTGCGGGCCGGGCGAGACGGCCTACGACCTGGCCCGGGGCGCGGTGGCGGCCATCGGCGACCGCCCGGGGGACGGCGGTGTGGCCGACGTGGACGCCATCGTCTACGCCACCTGCATCCCGGCCAACGCCAACCTCGGCGAGCCCAGCCGGTTCGAACGCACCTCCGACGTGAAGCACCTCATGGACTTCCCGGCCAGCCGCCTGCAGGCCGACCTCGGCCTCGACCGGGCCTTCGTCGTCGGCATCGGCCAGCAGGCGTGCACCAGCATGCTGGGCTCGCTGCGGGTGGCCCACGGCCTGATCGCCACCGACCCCTCGGTGGCCCGGGTGCTGTGCGTGAGCGCCGACCGCTTCCCCCCCGGCGCGACCTACGAGCAGGCCTACAGCCTCATCTCCGACGGGGCAGCGGCATGCGTGGTGTCCCGGGAGCCGGCCGCCTACCGGCTCGTGGCCGCGCACCACATCACCAACGGCGCCATGGTGACGGCCGACGACGACGAGACCGTCGGCTCCTACTTCGCCTACACCTCCCGTCTGGTCACCGAGCTGCTGGCCAAGGCCGGCCTTGCCGGGATCGACGACGTCGACTGGGTGGTGCCCCAGAACACCGACGTCAAGGCCTGGCAGATCCTCTCCCGGCTGCTGGGCATCGACCCGTCCAAGGTGCGGTGCCCGTCGCTGGCCGACGTCGCCCACGTGATCAGCGGCGACAACATCATCAACCTGGCCGGCCTGGACGCCCAGGGGGTGGTCCGGGCGGGGCAGCGCCTCCTGCTCACCATGGCCGGCTACGGGATGAACTGGTCGGGCGTGCTCCTGGAGAAGACGTGACCACCGACGCCCTCGCCGACGTCGTCCGCAGGCTCAGCGCCTCGTCGCGCCGGTCGTACCAGAACCCCTACGAGTCGATCACCTGGCCCGACGACCTCGACCGGGCGCAGTGGTTCACCAGCCCGGAGATGATCTCCCTCTACGGCACGCCGGCGTGGCACGCGCTGGCGGAGGACGCCCGCCGGGAGCTCAGCTTCTGGGAGGCCGTCAACTTCTTCAGCCTCAACATCCACGGCGAGCGGGTGCTGATGGAGGGCCTGGCCCATCGGCTCTACCGGCCGGGGTTGGAACCGGTGGCCCAGTACCTCCACCACTTCCTCGACGAGGAGAACAAGCACAGCGTGTGGTTCGCCACCTTCTGCACCCGCTACGCCGGCCGGATCTACCCCGACCGGAAGGTGGTGTTCCCACGGGAGTACGCCGACGGGGAGGAGGACGTCCTCTTCTTCGCCAAGGTCTCGGTCTTCGAGGAGATCGTCGACCGCTACAACCTGGCCATGGCCCGCGACGAGCGCCTCGTGCCGGTGGTGCGCCAGATCAACGCCAACCACCACGCCGAGGAGACCCGCCATCTCGTGTTCGGGCGGCGGATCGTCGCCGAGCTGTGGAGCCGGTTCGCCCCCCGCTGGCCGGTCGAGGTGGTGGAGGGCGTCCGCGACCACCTGGCGGCCTTCGTCACCGCCACGTGGCGCGAGTACTACAACCCCGACGTGTACCGCGACGCCGGCTTCGCCGACCCGTGGGTCACGGCGCGCGAGGCGTGGGACGACCCGGCCACCCGGGGGCACCGCGAGGAGATCACCCGCCTCGCCCTACGGCCCCTGGTCGCCGCCGGTGTCCTGGCGTCAGTGGATTTCGGAAGCCGGAACCCACTGACGCCAGATCGCCCGGATGGTCGGGGGTGACCGAGCCCGAGGTGCGCGACGCCCTGCGCCGGTGGGTGAGGGTTCGCAATCCCGACCTGCCGCCCGGTGAGCCGGCCGACGCCACGCCGCTGATCGAGCGCCGCTACCTCACCTCGTTGCAGGTGGCCGACCTGCTCGTGCACATCGAGGAGCTCCGCCGGGCCCCGATCGACCCTGCTCGCCTGAGGCCGGGCACCTTCCGCAGCATCGACGCCATCTGGGCCGCGTACTTCGAGGCCGACGCGTGACCGTCGTGCCCGGCCTGGCGTGGACGGCCAACGGGCAGGCGGCGTTGTCCGGCCCGCTGCTCGAGCTGGCCGACCGGCTCGACGGGCGCTTCGTGGCCCTGGCCGAGCGGTGGGGGGCGGCCGACCACCGCTTCCCGGCCATGCTCCCCGCCGCCGTGCTCGAGCGAATCGACTGGTTCCGCTCCTTCCCGCAGCTGGCCACCTTCCCGGCCACCCTCGACGATGGTGAGGACAACCTGGCCCGCTTCACCGAGGGGGAGCCGGTCGACGGGGGCGGGCAGGTCCGTGCCACCGACCTCGCCCCCATCCGCGACGTGCTCACGCCTGCCGCCTGCTACCACCTCTACGCCCACCACCGGGGCCGGCGCTTCGACGGCCCGCGCTACTTCACCACCCGCAACACGTGCTTCCGCCGCGAGACCCACTACGTGCCCCTCGAGCGGCAGTGGAGCTTCACCATGCGCGAGATCGTGTGCATGGGCACCGCCGACGAGACCCGCTCGTTCGTGGAGGACGCCACCGCCGAGGTCGACCGGATCACGGCCGCCATGGGCCTCCCCCTCCG
>JALYHF010000254.1 GCA_030776745.1 Actinomycetota bacterium
CGCTCCATCCTCGACGATCCGCGCTACGGGGGCACTCCCCAGGCCCGTCGGGACCTGCTGCTGCGCGGCGGACTGCGAGTCCACACCACCCTCGACGTCCACAAGCAGGCCCAGGCCGAGGAGGCCGTGGCCAAGGTGCTCTCCCGGCCGGACCGGGACCCGACCGCGGCGCTGGTGTCCCTCGAGCCCGCCACCGGCTTCGTCCGGGCCCTGGTGGGCGGACGGGACTACTACGGCGACAGCCCCGAGGCAAAGTTCGACCTGGCCACGCAGGGAAGGCGCCCGGCCGGCTCATCGTTCAAGCCCTTCGTCCTGGCCGCTGCCCTGGAGAAGGGCATCCCTCTCTCCCGGGTCTACGACGCCCCCGACACCCTCCGGCTCCCCCTCACCGGGCGAACGTGGGTCGTCGACAACTACGAGGGCGACGGCGGCGAGGGCCCGATGGACCTGGTCGAGGCCACGGTGGGCTCGGTGAACACGGTGTACGCCCAGCTCATCCTCGACGTCGGACCGGCGGCCGCGGTGGCGACGGCGTCGCGCATGGGACTGACCTCCCCGCTGTCGGCTTACCCCTCCGCCGTCCTCGGCACCAACGACGTGACGCCGCTCGAGATGGCGGGCGCCTACGGCACGCTGGCCAACCGGGGGGCGGCGGTGGCGCCGAGCTTGGTCACGAAGGTGGTGGCCCGCGACGGCCGGGTGCTCTCCGAACACCGGCCCGCCCCCAACCAGGTGCTCAGGCGCGAGACCGCCGACGCCGAGGTGGGGGTGCTCCAGCGGGTGGTGGAGCGGGGCACGGGCGTGGGGGCCCGCATCGGCAGGCCGGTGGCGGGCAAGACCGGCACCGGCCAGCAGTGGCGCGACGCCTGGTTCGTGGGCTTCACCCCCGAGCTGGTCACCTCGGTGTGGGTGGGGTTCCCCGACGCCCAGCGGTCCATGGTGCCCCCGGCCACCCGGATCCGGGTGACCGGTGGCTCGTGGCCGGCGCAGATCTGGCAGGTCTACACCACCGCGGCGCTGGCCCACGTGCCGGTGGCGCCGTTCCCCGACGCCCCCCGCCCGCTGCGGCCCGCCACCGCGGTGGCCACCCGGCTGGGCTCGGTGGTGGGCATGCCCGTCGCCCAGGCCGAGCAGGCCCTGGACCGCTCCGGCTTCCGGGCCGTGCGCCGGCCCGTGCCCAACGAGGACTACCCACCCGGCTACGTGGTGGGCCAGGCCCCCGAGGCCGGGACCGACCAGCCGGGGGGATCGGCGGTGACGCTTCAGGTGAGCGCTCCCTAGCGGCGCCGCGACAGGTTGGCCTCGCCGGGCACGTACCACCGCCACGGCAGGTCGCCGCCGGCGCTGAGCCCGATCCTGGCCCCGTTGCCGGGAGCCTGCGGCGGCGGCGTGCCGTCGTCGGTGATGGTGAGCCCGGCAGCTCCCGAGACCAGGTCGGCCCCGTCAAGCTGCCCGGTGATCCCGAGGGCCTGGCACAGCTTGCCCGGGCCACTGCACAGGTCGCGACCGGAACGGGCGGCGGGACGGGCGGCGTGCATCTCCTCGAGGCCCGACACGGGCGCCAGCGCCCGCAGGAGGACCGCCACCCCCTCCCCCTCCTCGCCGCACACGGCGTTGGCGCACCAGTGCATGCCGTAGGTGAAGTACACGTAGAGCAGGCCCGGCCGGCCGAACATGGTGGCGTTGCGGCGCGTCATCCCCCGGAAGGCGTGACTGCCCGGGTCCTGCCCGCCGGCATAGGCCTCGACCTCGACGATGCGACCGGCCCGGCCGCCCCGCACGAGCACCTTGTTCAACAGCTCGGGGGCCACCACCCGAGAATCGCGGCGGTAGAAGCTTCGAGGCAGGACCTCACCCACGGGCCAGGCGCTCCTCGTCGGTGGCCAGCCGGCGTCGCAGGCGAGCGAGCTGCTCGGCCACCGGGGCCGGGCCGGCGCCCCCGGGCGTCGTGCGGCGGGCGACGGACGCGCCGGGCTCGAGCAGGGCCAGCGCCTCGGCGCCCAGGGCCGGATGGGCCTCCACCAGCTCCGACAGCGGCACCCGCCGTTCCAGGCAGTCCCGGACGAGACCTCCCACCACGGCGTGGGCCTCCCGGAAGGCGACGCCCCGCCCCACCAGCCACTCGGCCAGGTCGACGGCGGAAGAGGTCTCGGTGTCGGCGGCGGCCTCCATCCGGGCCGTGTTGAACGTGACGGTGGCCACCAGACCGGCGAGGGCGTGCAGCCCCAGGTTCACCTGGTCCAGGCTGTCGAACAGCGGCTCCTTGTCCTCCTGCAGGTCGCGGTTGTAGGCCAGCGGGAGCCCCTTGAGGGTGGCCAGGAGCCCGGTGAGGTTGCCGATGAGGCGCCCGGCCTTTCCCCGGACCAGCTCGGCGATGTCGGGGTTCTTCTTCTGGGGGAGCATGGAGCTGCCGGTGGCGTAGGCGTCGTCGAGGTGGACGAAGCCGAACTCCTCGCTTGACCACAACACCACCTCCTCGCCCAGCCGGGACAGGTGCACGGCCAACAGGGCCAGGTCGAAGAGGGCCTCGGCCACGAAGTCCCGGTCGCTCACGGCGTCCATGGAGTTCTCGAAGCGGGCCGAGAAGCCGAGGTCGGCGGCCACCGCGTCCACGTCGAGGGGCAGCGAGGAGCCGGCCAGGGCCCCGGCGCCGAGGGGCGAGACGTCCAGGCGGACCACGGTGGCGAGGAGGCGGTCGACGTCTCGGGCCAGCGCCCAGGCGTGGGCCAGCAGGTGGTGGGCCAGCAGGACGGGCTGGGCTCGCTGGAGGTGGGTGTAGCCGGGGAGGTAGCTGTCCTCGGCCTGCTCGGCGCGGGCCAGCAGTGCTCGCTGGAGGTCGATCACCCGTGCGGCCACCTGGGCCAGCTCGCGCCGGGAGAACAGGCGCAGGGCGGCGGCGATCTGGTCGTTGCGGCTCCGGCCGGTGTGCAGCTTGGCCCCCACCACGTTGATCTCGGTCACCCGCCGCTCGATGGCGGTGTGCACGTCCTCGTCCCCCGCCTCGAAGCGGAAGCTGCCCTCCTCGAGCTCCTCGCCCACGTGGTCGAGGGCGATGAGGAGGATGCCCACCTCCTCCTCGCTGAGGAGCCCGGCCCGGCCGAGGCCGCGCACGTGGGCCCGCGAGGCGGTGACGTCGTCGCCGGCCAGGCGACGGTCGAACGGGAGGCTGGCCGTGAAGGCCATGAGCTCGTGGGCCGGGTCGGACCCGAAGCGGCTGTTCCAGAGCGTCATCCCGGTTCAGGCCAGCGTCCGGCGGGCCTGGCGAGCGGCCCAGGTCTCGATCCCGAGGCCCCACAGCCGGACGAAGCCGGCGGCGTCGTCGTGGCGGAACTGGTCGGCGGCGTCGTAGGTGGCCAGGCCGTAGTCGTAGAGGCCGACCTCGCTGCGCCGCCCGGCCACGACGCAGCGGCCCGGCAGGTCGCAGCGCAGCCGGACCTCGCCGGTCACGAAGGCCTGCGACTCGTCCACGAAGGCGTCGAGGGCCGCCTTGAGGGGGGAGAACCAAAGGCCGTCGTACACCAGCTCGGCATATCGCGGCTCGAGCCGGGCCTTCTCGTGGGCCAGGTCGCGCTCCAGCGTCAGGTCCTCGAGGTCGGCATGGGCCATGAGCAGGGCCAGGGCGCCGGGACACTCGTACACCTCGCGGCTCTTGATGCCGACCCGGCGGTTCTCCACCATGTCGATGCGTCCCCAGCCGTAGGAGCCCACCACCCGGGTGACCTCGGCGATGAGCTCGGGGAGCGCCATCTCCGTGCCGTCGAGGGCGACGGGGACCCCCCGGTCGAAGCGGACGACCACCTCGGCCGGCTCCGTGGCCGTGGGCGCGGTGAGCTCGTAGACCTCCTCGGGCGGCTGCTCCCAGGGGTCCTCGAGGATGCCGCACTCGATGGTGCGGCCCCACAGGTTCTGGTCGATCGAGTAGGGGCTCTCCTTGGTGACGGTGATGGGGATGCCGAAGCGCTCGGCGTACTCGATGGACTGCTCCCGGCTGAGGCCCCACCCACGGACGGGGGCGATGGTCTCGAGGTCCGGGGCCAGCGCTCGGGTGGAGACCTCGAAGCGGACCTGGTCGTTTCCCTTGCCCGTGCAACCATGGGCCACGGCACCGGCCCCGTGCTCCCGGGCCGCCGCCACCAGGTGCTTGGCGATGAGCGGCCGGCTGAGCGACGACACCAGCGGGTACTTCCCCTCGTACTTGGCGTTGGCCTTGAGCGCCGGAGCCACGAAGTCGCGCGCGTACTCCTCCTTGCAGTCGAGCACCACCGCCTCGACCGCCCCGGCCGCCAGCGCCCGCTGGCGGATCTGCTCGAAGTCGCCGCCCTGCCCCACGTCGGCGGCCACGGCGATCACCTCCAGGCCCATCTCCTCGCCCAGCCATCGCACGGCCACCGACGTGTCCAGGCCGCCGCTGTAGGCCAACACCACTCTCTTCGTCACCCTGTCTCCTCTCTGGATGCCCCTGGCCGGATCGGCCCGGGGCCCTCCTGGCGGCGCTACAGCCCGGCCAGCGACGACAGCTTCTGCGCCACCTTGGCACCACCGGCGCGCTCGGCGGCGACCACGAGCACCGTGTCGTCCCCCGCCACCGTGCCGATGACCTCTTCCAGGCCGGCCCGATCGAGGGCCGAGCCCACCACGTGGGCCGAGCCCGGCGGCGTGCGCAGGACGACGAGGTTGCCGGAGTGGGCCACCTCGCCCACCCAGTCGCCCAGCACGCGCCGGAGATGGTCCTCGGGAGCCAGGCGGGCCTTGGCCAGCTCCGGGATGGCGTAGACGGTCTCGCCCCCGGGGACCCGCACCTTGACCGCCCCCAGCTCCTCGAGGTCACGCGACACGGTGGCCTGCGTGGCCACCACGCCGTCGTGGGAGAGGAGCTGCACCAGCTGGGGCTGGCTGGTGACGGCGTGCTGCTCGAGGAGGCGCACGATCCGATGCTGGCGCTGGGTCTTGGCCATCTTCACGGCCGTCCGCCGAGCAGGAACACCAAGAGGCCCCGGACCGCGTGCAGGCGGTTCTCGGCCTGCTGCCAGACAGCGCTCTGCGGGCCGTCCACCACGCCGGCGGTCACCTCCTCGCCCCGGTGGGCGGGGAGGCAGTGCAAGAACACGGCACTGGCGGCGGCCCGTGCCATGAGCCCTTCGTCGACGGTGAAGCCGGCGAAGGCCCTCCGCCGCTGCTCGGCCTCGTCCTCCTTGCCCATGGACGTCCACACGTCGGTGTACACGGCGTCCACGCCGTCGACGGCGACGCCCGGATCCGTGGTGACCTCCACGCTCCCGCCGAGGGCTCGGGCCCGCTCCACGTCCCTTTCGGCCGGGGCGAACGAGGCGGGCGTGGCCACCCGGACCTCGAGGCCGGCGAGGGCGGCACCGAGCATGAGCGAGCGGCACACGTTGTTGGCGTCGCCCACGTAGGCGATGGTCCGTCCGGCCAGGGACCCGCCCCACCACTGGCGCAGGGTGAGCAGGTCGGCCAGCGCCTGGCACGGATGGCCGTCGTCCGACAGCAGGTTCACCACGGGGACCTGCGACGCCGCTGCCATGCGCTCCAGGCGGGCGTGGGCGAAGACCCGCGCCCCGATGGCGGCGTGGTAGCGGCTCAGGACGCGCGCCACGTCCGTCACCGGTTCGCGCACGTCGAGGTCCACCTCCTCGGCGCGGACCGACACCGGGTGCCCGCCCAGCTGCACGACCGCCATCTCGGTGGCGTTGCGGGTGCGCAGGGACGGCTTCTCGAAGAGCAGGGCCATGCCCTTGCCGGCCAGCACCAGCGGAGGGTCGCTGGCCTCGGCCAGGTCGAGGACGCCCGCCAGCTCCTGGCCCGTGAGGTCGTCCACCTCGAGGAAGTGCCTCGCCGGCCGAGCCCCGCCGGGAGGCGCCCCGGCCATCAGGCCAGCACCTCTCCCAGGATGGCGACGGCCTCGTCGATCTCACCGGCGGACACCAGCAGCGGCGGGGCCAGCCGGAGGGCGGAGCTGGTCACGGGGTTGACCAGGAGCCCGGCGGCCAGGGCCCGGGCGGCCACGTCCCTGGCCGTGCCTGCGTCGCGCAGCTCGGCGGCCAGCAACAGCCCCAGGCCCCGCACCCCACGCACGCCGGGCAGGGCCGACAGGGCGGCAC
>JALYHF010000255.1 GCA_030776745.1 Actinomycetota bacterium
CGGCTGGCGCCGTCCCGGCGCAACTGGTCGTCGGCCAAGCCGGCGTAGTACTCGATCAGCGCCGCCAGACCGGCCTTGCCGACCTTGAGGGTGGTGACCCGCATCATGGCCGGGTTCCCCCGGGACGTAATGCACTCGTCTGTCGGTGGTGTGGGAGATGCGCTGGTGGTCCGAGCCTCATGCATGACTAGGCCCCTGGACGGAACGGTTCCTCGCGGGATTCTTGTGAACTGGTCGATCCTGGTCACTGACGGTCAGTGCTGACGGTCGGATGTATGTCGCGGCCTCTAGCGGTCTATGCCGGCGCTTGAGCGCTCGCGAATCCCATGTCGGCTGGCCCTCGACGTGCCGGCTGCCGTCGGCAAGGTCGTCAAATATCCGGCATTCGGAGCGGTTCCTGACGCCGCGGCCCTGGGCGAAGGACAAGGTCCATAGACCTTCGCCGCTGAGGGCAGCCGCTCGACGCGGCGCGAAGGCAGCCCTCCGGGTCGTCCGTTCTGCCTCCTCCGACCGACGCACGGACACGCGTGCGTGCAGGTTTCGGAGCCCCTCATGGAAGGGGAGCTTACAGAGTTGTAACTCGATGGAGCGGAGGAGGAAATGGCCCGTGGACGTTCTATTTGGCGGAGCGCTCGGAGCGGTCGGTTCGTCACCAGACGGAGCGTTAGTCGTCGGCCGAGGCGCACTACGACTGAGCGAGTCGGCGGAGGTACACGTAACTCCCGGCCGGTCTACAGAAGTGCCTCGTCGGGTCGATTCGTTACCAAGTCGCACGCTCGACGATCGCCGCACACAACGATCCGCCAGATGGTCTGAGTAGCACCGGGCATCACCGCCGACGTGGCCCTGGCCGGCGCTGGAGCCAGTGCCAGCTGCGCCTTGGGGCAGTTGTCGAGCGCTTCGATCGTTCCTCGCGCTGGCTTCATCGGCGGGCGAGCCGGCAGTAGCGCGCACGCCCATCCGACGATGTTGGGGTGAATCGACACGCAACAGGTGTGCGACGAATGCTCGGCCTGATGGAGGACTTCTGTGCTTCGCGCCCACTCGGTGCGGCGGGAAGGGGGAACGGCGCCGCCCGGGTTTCCTGGTGGCGGTAGGCGTCAGTTCGACGCTCGCCGGCCGAGCTAGCCGAGCCACCGTTCGAGCAAGTCCAGCACCTTCCTCCGGGACGCGTCGTAGTCGGGACCATGGAAGCCACGAGTAACGTTTGGCGACCCGGTGGCCGACGAGGACCCTGTCTTTCCAGGCCCCTTCGAACCCGGTGGCAGGCGCACCTTCAGCGCGTCTGTCGTCCCGGCAGGAGCTGCTCGAGTTCACCGAGGCGCCGCCATCAGCCGTTTTCACCGGCCGCGCGGTCCCGCCCGTGGCTTGCTACTAGAGCAACCGCGCGGGCTCTTCTTGGCGAACGCCACCCGACGCCCCCGGCCTTGCCGAGCACCCACCGATCGAGCGCACGGCCGCCGATGTCGCAACCGGGAACACCGCCGTTGGCGCCTGTCGTTCCTCAGTCTGGCCCAGGGGGATAATGGCGGCCGTCTCGACCGGGTTGCGTGCGATGCTGCCAGCGTGAGGCGGAGGCGACAGGCGACGCAGCTGCTGGGCTACGCAGGCCCGGGGCTCGTGATCACGCTGGTCTTCGTGGAGCTGGTGCAGGCGACGCTGCCCCTGGCGGTCATCTGGGTCATCGGCGTGCTCGTCGGGCGGGTGGCGGACGGCGGGCCCGTGGCCGTGCCCCTGGCCGTTCTTAGCGTTCTTCTCCTCGCCCAGCAGCTCTTAGCGCCGCTGCGTAGCGCCGTGCATTTCTCGGTCACCCGCCGGATCGACGGCGAGGTGCGCAGCCGGGCCATGGAGGCGGCCTGCCGCCCGGCGGGCATCGCCGCGCTGGAGGACCCGACCACCGTGGATCTGCTCACCCTAGCGGGGGGCAACATCGACAGGCACTGGTACGCCACCCCCGGTGGCGCTGCGGCGGCGTTCGTCGCTCTCGGTGGCCGCTACCTCCAAGTCGCCGCTGCGGCCCTGATCCTGGCCCGCGTATCGATCCCCGTAGCTGTGGGCCTGCTGGCCGTGGTTATCCCTTGTTTCCTGCTGTGCCGCCGGTGGGCGGGCCTGCGTATCCGGGCCTACCGCGACACCCACGGCATGGGCCGGGCGTCCCGCTACACGTCCGGCATGGCCAACACGCCCTCCTATGCCAAGGAGACCCGTATGTTCGGACTCCTCGGCTGGCTGCTCGACCGCTTCGGCGGCCAATGGGACGAGATCGCCGAGACTCGCTTTGCCGCCAGCCGGGTGGCGGTCCGGCGCATAGTTATCCTCGTCGCAGCCGTCGCTCCCCTCGTGGCCGTCGCCTTTGTGGTCGTGGGGCGGGCTGCGCTAGACGGCGACCCCGACGCCCGGGGGTTGGCCGTGGCCTTCCAGGCCGCCCTCCTGATCGTCGCTATCCTCGATCCCCGCACCGACGAGATCTACCAGCTCGACTTCGGACTCGCGGCCCACGACGCCCTCCTGCAGATCGAAACCACCATCACTGGTCCCGGCGGTGGCAGCGATGGGTGTCGTGGTCGAGATGCGGCCGGGCTGCCATCCCGGGAGATCCGCTTCTCGGGCGTGCGCTTCTCCTACGCCAGCGACGAGCCCGTGCTCCAGGGCCTCGATCTGGCGATCCCTGCCGGCTCGTCATTGGCCGTCGTTGGGATGAACGGCGCCGGCAAGACGACGCTCGTCAAGCTCCTCGCCGGCCTCTACGAGCCCGAGGCTGGATCGATCACCGTCGACGGAATTCCCCTCGGCGAGCTCGAGCTGGCTTCATGGCGACGGCAGCTGGGCGTGATCTTCCAGGACTTCGTGCGCTACGAGCTTCCCGCGTCCGACAA
>JALYHF010000256.1 GCA_030776745.1 Actinomycetota bacterium
CCGCCGCCCAGTGCTCCTCGGCGACATCGAGGTCCAAGCCTTCGTGGAGGTACACCTGAACCCTCATCCGGCTCTCATCGATCTGGAAGAACCGCCGAAGCCAGGCGCAGAAGAACGAGATCATCCGGGCGTCGCTGTTGGCGAACGCCACGGTCCCCTCGCCCTTCGACCCCTCGCCGGCGTACAGCGCCGCTCCGGCGACGAGGAACACCGTTCGCTCAGCTGGCCGATCCGCTCCCGCCCTTCGGCCAACAACCCGCCGATCTCCGCCGACTTGCGCCGTTGCAACAGGTTCGGCCCTCGCCGCCGTGGCCCGGTCCGACGTGGCGACAGCTCGAACTCGACGTCACGGACCCAGAGCGACACCGAGCTCTTCGCCACCTCGAGCTTGTCGGCGATGTCGGCGAGCTTCCACCCCAGCGCCCGCAGCTCCCGGGCCTGCCGCTGCTCGACCACCTTGCCCCGGTATCCCACCGCCTCGATTCTACCACGCGGTTCGAACGCCTGTTCGAGTCTTGTAGAGAAGGGCGGCGGGTAGAACCGGCCCATGAGACTGAGACTTGGGTTCCTCGTCGGGTTCGGTTCGGGCTACTACCTGGGTGCCAAGGCGGGCCGGGAGCGCTACGAGGAGATCAACCGGACGATCAGGAAGATCAAGCGGTCCGAGCGCTTCGAGGTGGCCACCGAGAAGGCCAAGGAGATGGTGGACCTGGGCGTCGAGCAGGCCAAGGATCTCGCCGACCGCAAGGCTGGTGACGGAGACGACAACGTGGGCACCACCAGCCCCTACCGACCTTCCACGCCGGAGTCCTGAGCGCTACTCGTCGTCGAGGTAATCCCGGAGGCGTTGGCTGCGGATCGGGTGGCGAAGCTTGGCCAGGACCTTGGACTCGATCTGGCGGATGCGTTCCCTCGTCACCCCGAACTCCCTGCCCACCTCCTCCAAGGTCCGGACCTGGCCGTCGTCGAGGCCGAAGCGCAGGCGGACCACGAGCTTCTCCCGGTCGGAGAGCTCCGATAGGGCTTGCTTGACGGCCTCGTTGAGGAGAGCCCGAGCGGCGGCGTCGGCCGGCACGACCGCCGCCTGGTCCTCGATCACGTCGCCCAGGCTGAAGTCCTCGTCGCCCATGGGCTGCTCCAGCGACACGGTGTCCTGACCGATGCGCAGCACCTCCCGGACGCGAGTCGGCGTCATCTCGACGCGAACCGAGAGCTCCTCGACGGTGGGTTCGCGTCCCAGGTCCTGGAGGAGCTGGCGCTGGACCCGCCCCACCTTGTTGATGGTCTCCACCATGTGCACCGGGATGCGAATGGTGCGGGCCTGGTCGGCAATGGCGCGGGTGATGGCCTGGCGGATCCACCACGTGGCGTAGGTGGAGAACTTGAAGCCCTTCGTGTAGTCGAACTTGTCCACGGCCCGCATGAGCCCGAGGTTGCCCTCCTGGATCAAGTCGAGGAAGGCCATGCCACGGTTGCGGTAGCGCTTGGCGATCGACACGACCAGCCGGAGGTTGGCGTTGATCAGAGCCTTCTTGGCCTCGAGGCCGTCCGCCACCACCAGCTCCTCGGCCCGGAGCCGTTCAGGGGGAATGTCGGCGCAGCCCCCGTAGCGGTCCTCGAGGGCGACGATGCGCTCGGCCGCCTGCAGGCCGGCCTCGATCCGCTGGGCCAGCGACACCTCCTGGGCGGCCGTGAGGAGGCGAACCTTGCCGATCTCCTTGAGGTACATCCGCACCGGATCGGCGCCGGTGACGGCATGGGTCTCCACGTGCAGGCGGTCGTCCTCGGCGGGGAGTGCCATCGTGACGCCGCTGGTGGGCGCCGTCGGCGCCACCGTGGGCAGCTCGACGTCGGCGGTCGCCGCCGCGTGGTCGTCGGCGTCGTCGTAGGAGATACCCTCGGCCCGGACGCGGGCCACGACGCCGTCGATCAGCTCGGGGCTCAGCTCCACCGAGGTCAGCACAGCCATGAGGTCATCGGGGGTCAGCGTCCCGCGCTTGCGGCCGGCGGCGAGGAGCTTGGCGAACTCGGCGGCCGGGAGGCTCTCGGCGGCGGACAGGGTGGGGACGCTCTCGCTCACCCGGCCGCCGTCATCCTCGGTTGCCATGAGCGAACCTCGCCACGCCGATGGAGCGGCCCGAAGCCCCTCACTCCTCCTCCTGGCCCCATTGCACCAGCCAGGCTACCAACCGCTTCGAGGCCTCGACGTCGGGCAGCTGTTCCAAGGTGAGCTTCAGCCAACCGACCGTGGGAGACAGGGCCACCGCCTGGTCCTCGGAGGAACGGGCCTCGGCTTGCAGCTGGGCCAGGGCCCGCAAGCCGGCCTCGCGGGCCAGGCGGGCCATCACGTCGTCGGCATCGGCATAGGCGTCCTCCACGGCCAGACGCTGGAGCAACGCGGCCGCCGCCGGATCGGCGCGCTCGATGGCCTCGTGCAGCGTGCGGGACGAGGCCAGAGCCCGGAAGGCGGCCAGGTGCAGCTCGTCGGCGAAGAGCACGTCCTCGATCCGGTCGGCCACGTCGCCGGGCCGGTGCACGGCGAGACGGAGGGCCTCGAGCTCGGGGCCGCCGGGCTCCCGCAGGACCGCCTCGCTCCGCGGCCGCCGTGCCTGGGCCCGCGCCGGGCGGCGGCCGATGCCCGCTCGGAGCCGGTCCGGGTCGAGGCGGCAGCGGTCCGCCACCTGCATCAGGTACTGGTCTCGCACGAGCTCGTTGGGGTGCTCCCCGATCACGGCGACGGCGGCCTCGGCGGCGCGCGCTCGGCCTTCGGGAGTTCGCAGGTCGGCGGCGTTCAGCACCCGCGCGAGGCGGAAGGCCAGGAACGGATGGGCTCCCTCCACGGCGGCCTTGAGCGCCGCCGGATCGCTGCGGGCCACGTCACCGGGGTCGGCCCCCGGCGGCAGGGCGGCCACGGCGATGTCGACCTCGTAGCGTCGCTCCCACTCGTAGAAGCGCTCGGCGGCGGCCTGCCCGGCGGCGTCGGCGTCGTAGGCCAACACGATCCTGCGGGCGAAGTTCTTGAGCGTGCGGAAGTGCTCGTCGGCCAGGGCCGTGCCGCACGTGGCCACCGCCCGGGGCAGCCCGGCTCCGAAGAAGCCGATGACGTCGGTGTAGCCCTCGCAGACGATCACCTCGCCCGTGGACACCACCTCGGCCTTGGCCCAGTTGAGGGCGTACAGGGTGCGGCTCTTCGAGTAGATGGGCGTCTCCGGCGAGTTCTTGTACTTGGGCCCGTCGGCGCCCGGCAGGGTCCGGCCTCCGAACGCCACCGGGGTGCCGGACGCGTCGAAGATGGGGAACATGACCCGAGCCCGAAAGGCGTCCTGTTGGCGACCGCGCCGGTTGACGAACCCAAGGCCGGTGTCGCGCAACACGTCGTCGGGGAGATGCAGCGCCCGGGCCAGGGCGTCCCAGCCCTCCGGGGCCCAACCCAGGCGGAAGGCCCGCACCACGTCGCCGTCGTAGCCCCGGGAGCGGAGGTAGCCGCGGGCCTGGGCCGCATCGGAGCCACCCACCAGCCGTTGGTGGTACCACTCGACCGCCTTCTGCATGGCTTCGATCAGGCGCGAGCGGCGCTGGCGGTCCTTACCCTCCTTGGCGTCGTCGTAGCGGAGCTGGATCCCGCTGCGGGCGGCCAGACGCTCCACCGCCTCCACGAAGTCGAGGTGCTCCACCCCCCGTAGGAAGGTGATGACGTCGCCCTTGGCCTGGCACCCGAAGCAGTAGTACAGGCCCTCTTCGGCGTTGATCGAGAACGACGCCGTCTTCTCGGCGTGGAAGGGGCACAGACCCACCCAGCGGCGTCCCACCCGGCGGACCTGGATGTGCTCGCCGGCCAGCTGCACGAAGTCCGTGGCGGCCCGGACCCGGGCCACGTCCTCGTCGACGATCCCCACGGCATGCGACGGTACCCCGGACGGGCGACACCACAGCCGCCCCTCACCACAGGGAACGAGGCGGTCAGGCCGTGCTGCTCTCCATCTCCCCGGCCAGAACGGCCTGGGCCGCGGCCAGGCGGGCGATGGGCACGCGGAAGGGGGAGCAGCTCACGTAGTCGAGGCCGGCCTCGGCGAACAGCGCGATGGACTCCGGGTCACCACCGTGCTCGCCGCACACGCCCAGCTTGAGGCCGGCGCGGGTCCGGCGCCCCCGCTCGGCCGCCATCTTGACCAGCTCGCCCACGCCAGGGCGGTCGATGGTCTCGAACGGGTTGCGCTTGAGCAGGCCCTGCTCGAGGTACGCGCTCATCATCCGCCCCTCGACGTCGTCCCGGCTGAAGCCGAACGTCATCTGCGTCAGGTCGTTCGTCCCGAAGGAGAAGAAGTCCGACACCTCGGCGATCTCGTCGGCCACCAGCGCGGCCCGAGGCGTCTCGATCATGGTGCCGATCACCACGTCGACGGGCTGGGCGGTGCCGCTGGTGGCCTCCACGATGGCCTCCTCCACCCACGAGCGGGCCAGCGCCAGCTCCTCGCGCGACACCGTGAGGGGGATCATGACCTCGATCACGGGGTTGCCGCCGGCCTCCACCCGCTGGGCCGCCGCCTCCATCAGGGCACGGACCTGCATGGCGTACAGCCCGGGCTTGACCACGCCGAGGCGCACGCCGCGCGTGCCGAGCATGGGGTTGACCTCCTCCCACTGGCGGGCGGCGGCGTACAGCTCTCGCTCCTCGTCGGAGAGGCCGTTGGTGGCCTCCTTGACGGCCAGCTCCTCGGTGGAGGGGAGGAACTCGTGCAGAGGCGGGTCGAGCAGGCGCACGGTCACGGGCAGGCCGTCCATGGCCTCGAGGATCTCGGTGAAGTCCGTTTTCTGCACGCTGCGCAGCTTCTCGAGGGCGGTCTCCTCCTCTTCGGGCGTGCCAGCCAGGATCATGGCCCGAACCACGGGCAGGCGGTCCTCCCCCAAGAACATGTGCTCCGTGCGGCACAAGCCGATGCCCTCGGCGCCGAAGCCCCTCGCCTTGGCCGCGTCCGCGCCGGTGTCGGCGTTGGCCCGCACGGCCAGCTTGCCCCTGCGGATCTCGTCGGCCCACTCGAGGATGGTGAAGAACTCGGGCGGCGGCTCGGCCGAGGACAGCTCGACCTCGCCGACCACGACCGAACCCGCCGTCCCGTCGAGCGAGATGACGTCGCCCTGGTTGACGGTGGCGCCGCCGGCCGTGAACGAGGTGCCGCTGATCCGGACCGTCTCGGCCCCCACGACCGCTGGCTTCCCCCACCCGCGGGCCACCACGGCAGCGTGGCTGACCAGGCCGCCTCTGGAGGTCAGGATCCCCTCGGACACGATCATCCCGTGAACGTCCTCCGGCGAGGTCTCGCTGCGCACCAGGACGACCCTCTCACCGCGACCGGCGGCGTCGGCGGCGGCGTCGGCCGAGAAGTAGGCCTGGCCCACGGCCCCGCCCGGCGACGCCGGCAGGCCCTTGGCCACGACGGTGACGTCCTTCCCCGAGAACTGCGGGTGCAGGATCTGGTCGAGGTGCTCGGCGGTGACCCGCTGGACCGCCTCGGCCCGGGTCAGGGTGATCCTCGGATCCTTGGTCATGTCGACGGCGATCCGCAGGGCGGCCACCCCGGTGCGCTTGCCCACCCGCGTCTGCAGCATCCACAGCTTGCGCTGCTCGATGGTGAACTCGGTGTCGCACATGTCCCGGTAGTGCTCCTCGAGCCGCCCGAAGATCTCCACCAGCTCCCGGTAGATCTCCGGGAAGCGCTCCTCCAGCGCCGAGAGGGGCTCGGTGTTCCGGATGCCCGCCACCACGTCCTCGCCCTGGGCGTTGACGAGGAAGTCGCCGTAGGCGCCTTGGGCACCCGTAGCCGGGTCCCGGGTGAAGCCGACGCCGGTGCCCGAGTCGTCGTCACGGTTGCCGAAGACCATGGCTTGCACGTTCACGGCCGTGCCCAGATCGTGCGGGATGCGCTCGCGGACCCGGTAGGCGATGGCGCGCGGCCCGTTCCAGGAGGCGAACACGGCCTCGATGGCGCCCCGAAGCTGGTCGGCCGGGTCCTGGGGGAACGACCTGCCGGTGCGGCGCAAGACGACGTCCTGGTAGGCGACCACGAGCCGGCGCAAGGCGTCGGCGGAGACGTCGGAGTCGGCGGTCACGCCTTCGGCCTTCTTGGTCTCGTCGAGCAGGAGGTCGAACTCGTCGCCCTCGATGCCCAACACGATGCGGCCGTACATCTGCACGAACCGGCGGTAGGAGTCGTAGGCGAAGCGCTCGTCGCTCGTCTGCTTGGCCAGGCCGGCGACCGACTCGTCGTTGAGGCCGAGGTTGAGGACGGTGTCCATCATCCCGGGCATCGAGAACTTGGCCCCCGACCGCACGCTGACCAGGAGCGGGTCGACGGGGTCGCCGAGGTGCTTGCCCATCGACCCCTCCAGCCTGGCCACCTGCTCGTCGACCTCGTCGGACAGCCCGTCGGGCCAGCCGCCGTCCATGTAGGCGCGGCAGGCGTCGGTGGTGATGGTGAATCCCGGCGGTACGGGAAGCTTCAGCACGGACGTCATCTCGGCCAGGTTGGCGCCCTTGCCGCCGAGGAGGGCCTTGAGGCTCATAGGGGGCTGGGCGTGCTCGTGGTCGAAGGAGAAGACGTAGGCCATGGCGTGGAGCCTACCGTTCGTGCCATTCCCCGAACCCAGCCCCGCCGCCCCATGACCGGGCCTTCCGCCGCGCTCCTTCAGGGGCCCAGGCGGGAGCGCAGCTCGTCGACCACGGCGTCGATGGGGACCCGCACCTGCTCGAGGCTGTCGCGGTCGCGGATGGTCACGGCCCGGTCCTCGAGCGTGTCGAAGTCGACCGTGACGCACAGCGGCGTGCCGATCTCGTCCTGGCGCCGGTACCGGCGACCGATGGACTGGGTCTCGTCGTAGTCGCACATGAAGTGGGGCTGCAGCCGCCGCAGCACCTCGCGCGCCGTCGGGGTCAGGGTCTCCTTCCTCGACAGCGGGAGGACGGCCACCTTGTAGGGAGCCAGGCGGTGGTGCAGGCGCAGCACCGTTCGGGCCTCACCGCCCACCTCGTCCTCGCTGTAGGCGGCCAAAAGGAAGGCCATCATCGTGCGGGTGGCGCCGGCGGCCGGCTCGATCACGAAGGGCACGTAGCGCTCCCCGCTGGCCTGGTCGTAGTACTCGAGGCGCTCCCCGGAGGCCTTGGTGTGGGCGGTGAGATCGAAGTCGGTGCGGTTGGCCACGCCCTCGAGCTCCCCCCAGCCCCAGGGGTAGAGGAACTCGACGTCGGCGGTGGCTACCGAGTAGTGGCTGAGCTCCTCCTCGTCGTGATGGCGCAGCCGCAGCATCTCGGCCGGCATGCCGAGCTCGGTGTACCAGCCCAGGCGCTCCTCGCACCAGTACTCAAACCACTTGTCACCCTCGTCGGGGTGCACGAAGTACTCCATCTCCATCTGCTCGAACTCCCGGGTGCGGAAGACGAAGTTCCCCGGGGTGATCTCGTTGCGGAACGACTTGCCCATCTGGGCGATGCCGAACGGCGGCTTCTTGCGGCTCGTCTGGAGCACGTTCAGGAAGTTGACGAACATGCCCTGGGCCGTCTCCGGGCGGAAGTAGGCCACGCCGGCCTCGTCCTCCACCGGCCCCACGAAGGTCTTGAACATCATGTTGAACGCCCGGGCCTCGGTGAGGTCGGTGGACCCGCAGTTGGGGCAGGTGCCGTCGACGTGGTCGGCCCGCCAGCGCTCCTTGCAGCTGCGACAGTCGACGAGGGGGTCGGTGAAGTTGGCCAGGTGCCCCGAGGCCTCCCACACGCGGGGGCTCATGAGGATGGCCGACTCGATGCCGACGATGTCGTCACGCAGCTGCACCATGGCCCGCCACCACGCCTCCTTGACGTTGCGCAGCATCAGCACGCCGAGGGGCCCGTAGTCGTAGGTCGACCGGAAGCCGCCGTAGATCTCGCTCGACGGGAAGACGAACCCCCTGCGCTTGCACAGGTTGACGACCTTGTCCATCAGCTCCGGCGAGGGCATGACGGCGAAGGTTAGTGGGGGGCCCTTCCCGGGCCGCGGCTCAGGCTCGGTCGAGGACGCCGAGGGAGCGCAGGCGGCGCTCGAGATGGTGTTCGAGCGAGCGAGCGGCCAGGTGCTCGACCTCGCGGGTCGCCGCGCTGGGGACCAGCGCGAGCACCTCGACCAGCCCGCCGCCGAGGATGCGCCGCAGGATGGCCAGAGCGTCGGGGCTGATGGGCCGCCCCCGCCGGCACGACCGGCACAGAACGCCGCCCTCGCCCTGGTCGAACGCCACCAGTGCGTCCGCGGCCCGGCACGACACGCAGGCGTCGAGCACGGGCTGCGAGCCCTCCAGGGACAGCAGCTTCCAGAAGAAGGCGGCCACCACGAGGGGGGAGTCCCGGGCCTCGAGGGCCCGGAGCGCCCCTACGAGCATCTGGTACAGCCGGGGGCTCGGCTCCCGCTCCTGGGCCACCTGGTCCACCGCCTCCAACATGGCGGTGGCCCGACCCACCCGGTCGAGGTCGTGGCGGATCGTGGCGAAGTGGTCGAGGGTCTCGGCCTGGCTGACCACGTCGAGCTCTCGGCCCTCGTAGAGCAGCAGGCTGACGTGGCGGATGGGCTCCAGGCGGCCCCCGAAGCGGCTCTTGGTCTTGCGGACCCCCTTGGCCACCGCCCGCACCTTGCCGTGAGCCTCGGTGACGAGGGTGACGACGCGGTCCGCCTCTCCCAACCGGATGGTGCGCAGCACCACGCCCTGGTCTCGGTAGAGCCCCATCAGCGCCTGGGCGTGCGGTCAGACATCGAGGCCGCCGAAGCGCCGGTCCCGGCGCTGGAACTCGCGCACGGCCTCGAACAGGTTCTCGCGCCGGAAGTCGGGCCACAGCACGTCGGTGAAGACCAGCTCGCTGTAGGCCAGCTCCCACAGGAGGAAGTTTGAGATCCGGAACTCGCCCGAGGTGCGGATCACCAGGTCCGGGTCGGGCATGTCGGGCAGGTACAGGTGCGAGCGGATAGCCCGCTCGTCGATCCGGGCGGCCGGCGTCCCCTCGGCCACCAGGGCCCGTACGGCATCGACGATCTCGGCCCGGCCCCCGTAGTTGAAGGCGATGGTGAGCGTCATGGTGCGGTTGCGGGCCGTGAGCGCCTCGGCCTCGTCCATGCGGCGGAGGAGCCGCTTGGGGACCCGCCAGTCCCGCCGCCCGGCGAAGCGGATGCGCACACCCCGCTCGTGCAGCTCGTCCCGCCGGCGGACGAGGAGCGACTCGTTGAAGCCCATGAGATAGCGCACCTCTTCCACCGGTCGGCGCCAGTTCTCGGTGGAGAAGGCGTACACGGTGAGCCAGTGCACGGGCAGCTCGAGGGCGCCGTCCACGGCGTCGAACAGGGCCTCCTCCCCGGCCGCGTGGCCCTCGGTCCGCGGCAGCCCGCGCTTGGCCGCCCACCGGCCGTTGCCGTCCATGACGCAGCCGATGTGGACGGGCAGGTGCTGAGGATCGATGCCGTCGAGATCCACGCAGCGACGGTACCTCTCTACGCTGTGTGACTGGTGAACGGCCGGTGCTGGTTCTGCGCAGATTCGCACGTGCCGAGGCCGGGTAGGGCGGGGCCGTGAAGGAGCGCCTGCTCGGGCCCCTGACCCGCCGCTGGCCGTGGTTCGCCACGGCGGTGCGGTCCCAGGAGCGCTTCGGGGAGGTGCACGGCACCTACCTCGGCTCGGCCGTCACGCTCACCGCCTTCCTGTCGCTGTTCCCCCTCCTCCTCGCCATCATCGGCGCCGTGGGATTCTTCTCCCGCAACGTGTCGGACCTCACGGGAGAGGTGATCGCTCGCCTCGGTCTCACCGGCGAGGCGGCCACCGCGGTGGAGAGCGCCATCGATGCCGCCGAGCACAGTCGCAGGGCCGCCTCGGCCATCGGTCTGGCCGGCCTGCTGTGGTCCGGGTTGGGCCTGGTGGCGGCGCTGCAGTTCGCCTTCGACTCGGTGTGGCAGGTCGCCGGGCGCGGCATCAAGGACCGGCTGTACGGCTTCGCCTGGCTGGTGGGTGCCGGCGTCCTCTTCGTGGCCTCGTCCGCCGTCATCGCCCTCCTCCGCCTCCTTCCCGGACCGGCGTGGCCGTTCGTCGTGGCGGGCACGGCCATCGTGGACGTGTCGCTCTGGCTGTGGACCTTCAAGGCCCTCACCAACCGTGACCTCGGTTGGAGGCCGCTCCTTCCCGGCGCGGTGGTCGGGGCGGTGGGCCTGGAGGGCCTCAAGGTGCTGGGGGGCATCTACATCCCCCGGGCCATCGCCTCGTCCTCGGCGCTGTACGGCTCCATCGGCGTCGTGTTCGCCATCCTGGCCTGGCTGCTGTTCTTCGGCCGGCTCGTGGTGTACGCCGCCGTGGTCAACGTGGTGCGGTGGGAGGAGAGCCACGGCACGGAAACGGCCGAGATCGAGGTGCCGAAGGTCCCCGGCGAGGTGGCGTCGGTCGCCACCCGAGCCGGCGAGGTGCAGCCCGACGCGTCACCGGCCAGCTGAGCGGTTCAGCCCTGCGCCAGGTCCTGGCCGACGACGATCACCACGTTGGCTTCCTTCGGGTCGGCGACCACCGGCGGCTCCGGCAAGGGCTCCACGGCGGTGGGGGGAAGGCCGACCTGGCTGGCCACGGCCCGTGCCTCGTTCTCGTACCCGGGTACCCAGTAGACCGACGAGGAGGGTCGGCGCTCGGGGCTCGGCTGAGGAGCGACGACTTGATAGCCGGCCCCCCTCATGGTCTCGGTCACCACGGCCGCCCGCCCCGACACCCCGGAAGCGTTGACGGCCAGCACGGAGACCTCTGCCGGTGGGCGCAGGATGGTGGTGGTCGTGGTGGCCTCCGTGGTGAACGGCCTGACCCCGGACACCACCGTGGTGCTGGCCTCGTCGTCCGGCGCGGTCCGCCGGTCGGGCATCACCGCGGCCGCGATCCAGAGGCCGCACACCACGAAGAGCACCGTGGCCACAGCCACGCGTCGGCGCAAGGAATGGCGGCTGGCGCCCGGCGCCCGGGGCGGGGCCGGCGGCGGCGCGACTTCTGCGCCGCGCTGCTCGGGCGGGGCCGGGGCGGGGCCGGCGGCGGCCATGGCAGCGGCCTGAACCGGTGAGGGGGCGGGTTCCTCGGGCATCCGCTGGTGCTCCAGCTCCTCACCCCGAGGGTTCGTCCTCCGGCACCACTCGTAGAAGTCCACCAGGTCGGACCGTTGCTGGGCCCGGGCCCGCTCGTCGAGCTTTCGGGAGGCCGTCCACTCCGAGAGGTCGTCGAGGCTGGCGTCGAGGAGGCTCCTGGGCGACAGGTGGCGGGCGAAGGCCCGGACGGTGCGGAAGCGGCGGTGGGCCGTCGCCACCGGGATCGGCCGCCTCCTGAGGTCCCTGACGTAGTCCAGCATCAGCTGATGCTCGGCCCACCTTGCCGGCGCCATCGCCCGACACTACCCAGCCGCCCGGCTCGCCTCGGCGGGCAGGCGTTGCCGGTGGCCTGCGTGGCGAGGCAGCATGACCGGGTGAGGTACTTCCTGCGCCGAGATGCCGCCGGTGGCCCAGAGCTCCTGTTCCGGATGAGCACCAGCCTGCCCGAGTACCTGGGCGAGGATGGCGATTGGCACCCCGACGCCACGCTGGTCCGCCACTTCGTGGGCGACGACGCCGCCGAGGAGATCGACGAGACCACCGCCGGTCAGCTGGCGGCAGCCATGGGCGGGGCGCCGTGACCTCGGGGTGACCCACGACGAGGTAACCGCGGCCCTGTCCCGTGTGACAGCCGCCCTGCCGGCGGGTGAGGCCCGCCTCGGCCAGCGAGCCATGGCCGCGGCGGTGAGCAGGGCCCTCACCGAACGACGCCACGTCGTCGTCCAGGCCGGGACGGGGACCGGCAAGACCCTTGCCTACCTCGTCCCCACCATCCTCCTCGGTGCCCGCTGCGTGGTGGCCACCGCCACCAAGGCGCTCCAGGACCAACTGGTGGGCAAGGACCTCCCGTTCCTGGCTCGCCACCTCGGGGTCCCGTTCGCCTTCGCCTCGCTCAAGGGCCGGGCGAACTACCTGTGCCGTCAGCGGGCCCGGGAGGTGGCGGGCGGCCACGACGACCAGCTCTCCCTCGACGAGGGAGCGGACGAGCTCGGCCCCCTCGGGCGGGACGTGGCCCGGCTCCTGGAGTGGGGCCAGGACTCCCCCACCGGAGAACGCTCGGAGCTGCCCTTCGAGCCCAGGGCGAGGGCGTGGTCGGCCCTCAGCGTGAGCGCCACGGAGTGCCCGGGCGCGAGCCGCTGCCCGAGCGGGGACGAGTGCTTTGCCGAGGCCGCCCGCCGGCGAGCCGAGGAAGCCCACGTGGTGGTGGTCAACACCCACCTCTACGCCGCCCACCTCGCCAGCGGCGGGCACCTGCTTCCGGACCACGACGTGGTCGTGTTCGACGAGGCCCACGAGCTCGAGGACGTGGCCGCCTCCAGCCTCGGGCTCGAGCTGGGCGGCGGGCGCTTCCGCGCCCTGGCCCGCACCGCCCGCCCCGTGGTGGCGCCGACTCACCAGCCCGTCCTCGACGCCCTGGAGGAAGCCGGCGGCCGCTTGGAGGACGCCATGGCGGCATGGCGTGGGCGCCGCCTGCCACACGGCCTGGACGAGGATGTGGCGGCCGCCGTGGCCCTGGCCGCCGAGCGGGTCGCTCGGGCGCTGTCCGCCATCCGCTCGGCCGAGGAGGACGCCGCTCGCAAGGCCCGTGCCCTCCAGGCCGGCGCCCACCTCGCCGGTGACCTGGCCCTGGTGGCCGAGGTGCCACCGACCCACGTGGCCTGGGTCGAGGGAAGGGACCACGCGCCCGTGCTGAAGGTGGCGCCCGTCGACGTGGGCGAGGTGCTGGCGGCGCGGCTGTGGGGGGAGGGGATCACGGCGGTGCTGACCAGCGCCACGATCCCGCCGAACCTGGCCCGGCGCCTGGGCATGGCCGAGAGCGACTGGGACGAGCTGGACGTGGGCAGCCCCTTCCCCTTCGCCGACCACGCCCTGCTGTACTGCGCCGCCCACCTCCCCGACCCCCGACGCCCGCAGTACGAGGCGGCCATGCACGCCGAGCTGGAGGCCCTGGTGCGCGCCGCCGGTGGGCGGACCCTCGCCCTGTTCACCAGCTGGCGGGCCATGCAGGCGGCGGCCGCCACCCTCGCCGATCGCCTGCCGTGGCCCGTGCTCACCCAGTCCGACCTCCCCAAGCCCGCCCTCGTGGAGGCGTTCTCCTCCGACGAGCGGGCGTCGCTGTTCGCCACCATGGGGTTCTGGCAGGGCATCGACGTGTCCGGGCCCTCGCTCTCCCAGGTGGTCATCGATCGGATCCCGTTCCCCCGCCCCGACGATCCGCTCACCCAGGCCCGCCGGGAGCGGGCCGGGCCGAGGGCGTTTCGCCTGGTCGACCTGCCCCGAGCGGCCACGCTGCTGGCCCAGGGGGCGGGACGCCTGATCCGCTCGTCCACCGATCGCGGCGTCGTAGCCGTGCTGGACCCTCGACTGGCCTCGGCCACCTACCGGTGGGAGCTGGTCCGGGCGCTGCCGCCGATGCGGCGCACCCGGCATCGCTCCGAGGTGGAGGCCTTCCTCGCCGGCGCCCTCGCCTCGTGATCACCGGCGCATCCTGGACGGTGGCGTTGCCGTCGTAACGTGTGGACGTGAGCAGCTCGGCGAGGTCGAAGCCGGGGCGACGCGTCTCGGCCGCCCTGCGTCGCGGCGGACTGGCGTTGGCGCTGCTGGCCACCCTGGTCACCACCACCGCCCCCGTCCCGGCCGCCACCGGCGGTCCCGACAGCTACGTGGCCCTCGGCGACTCGTACACCGCCGGTCCGGGGATCCCGCACCAGCAGCTGGACCCGCCCGGCTGCCAGCGGTCCGACCACAACTACCCGCACCTCCTGGCCGCCGCCGCCGCCATCCCGGTGCTGCGGGACGTGAGCTGCAGCGGAGCCGAGACGATGGACATGACCGCCCCTCAGCCCGCGGCCGGCGGGCCCAACCCGGCGCAGCTCGACTCCTTGGAGGCAGGCACCGACCTCGTCACCATCGGCGTCGGCGGGAACGACATCGGCTTCGGCGAGATCGTGGCCAGCTGCTTCACCGTGGTCCCGTTGGGCCACCCGTGCCAGAGCAGGTACGCCAGCGGGGGCGACGACCAGATCAGCCGCCGCATCGCCGAGACGGCACCGAAGGTCGGCGCCGTCCTCGCCGCCATCCACGACCGCTCGCCGCGGGCCCGGCTCCTGGTCGTCGGCTACCCGGCCATCCTTCCCGACAACGGCATCGGGTGCTGGCCGGTGCTGCCGGTGGCCCCCGCCGACGTGGCCTACCTGCGGGCCAAGCACCGTGAGCTCAACGCCATGCTGGCCGAGCAGGCGGCGGCTGGCGGCGCCGCCTTCGTCGACGTGTACGGCCCGAGCGTGGGCCACGACGCCTGCGCGCTGCCCCATCAGCGGTGGGTGGAGCCGCTCGTGCCCACCTCCCCCGCGGCTCCGGTCCACCCCAACGCGGCAGGGATGGCGGGCATGGCCCGGGCGGTGCAGGCCACGCTCTGAGCCAGTTCGTCGGGCCCGCCCGAAACATGGCCCGTACGCCCGAGCCGCGGCGCCAGCCCGGCCGCTACAAGACGGCGCTGCCCTTCAGCGGCACCTCGCTCGCCTTCGCCCCCCCCTCTGCCTCCACCACCAACACGGCGGTGAAGGTGCCGGTCCTGGGGCTGAAGGTCACCTCCAGCTCGCAGCTGCGCCCGGGATCCAGCGCCTCGTCGCAGCTTCCTTCGCTGGCCGAGAACCGGTCGGCGTCGTCGCCGGTGACGGTCGGCGACTCCACGGTCAGGGGCACGGTGCCCGTGTTGCGGACCTTCACCTTGGCCTGGCGCGACCCGACCGCCTGGAACGAGACGCTGGTCGGCTCCACCGAGAACTTGGGCGCGGCGGAGACGCTGGCACCGGAGCCACCCCCGGAGCCGCGGCTTCCCTGCGCGCCGGCCTGACCGGATGCGCCCGACCCGGCCGTCTCGGAATCACCGCCGATCCAGCCCTGCTGGACGGCCAGGCCCGCGGCGCCGACCACGGCGCTGAGGACCCCGGCGGCTCCGGTGATGACGCCGGGCACGCTGGAGAAGAAGGACTTGCGGGAGGCGCCCACGGTCGGACCTCCTTCGGTAGACACGAGGGGGTACCGCGACGCCGTTCACCCTAGCCAGCGGGACGCCCACGGCCCAAGCTCGGCGGTCGCTGCCCGCTAGCGTGCCGGCCATGCCCCCGGCCGGAACCCCGAAGCGAGCGCCGTAGCATCCGCACCGTCGCCTGGGTCAGCGGCATGTGCGTGGCGGCGGCCTACCTGGTCGGCTCCGTCCCCTTCGGCTACCTGCTCTCCCGCCGCCGGCTCCGCCGGGACCTGCGGCGGACCGACGTGCGCACCCTGCTGGCCGGGCGCCATTCCACCGGACGGCCGGACGACGTGGTGGCCGCCGTCCTGGACACGGCCAAGGTGCTCCTGGCCGCCACCGCCGCCTGGCACCTCGTGAAGGACGCCTCGCCCGGCTTCGACCGCGACGTGCTCCCCGACGTGAGCGCGGTGGGCTTCCTGGCCGACCAGGTGCTCACGTCGTGGCAGTCCATCGCCTTGTGGACCGGACTGGCCGCCGTGGTCGCCCACCTGGCCCCGCCCTGGTTGGGCTTCCGGGGGGGCCAGGGCCAGGCGCCCGCTCTCGGGCTGGCCTTCGTCTACTGCCCCACCGGCTTCTCGGCCGGCGTGGCCGCCTTCTTCGCCTCGCTGGTGGTGCTGGGCGACCTCAGTCGCTCGGTGCTGGTGAGCCTTCTGGCCTTCATGGGCTACGCCTGGCTGGCGTGGGTGTTCGACTGGCGCACCAGCTGGGGCGCCACCAACGGCCCGGAGCTGGCCCTGTGGGCCACCGTGCTGTCGGGCGTGGTGGCCGCCCGCACCCTCACCCTCACCGGGCCCCCGCCACCCGTTGCGGGTACTCAGTAGCCGAGGCGCTGGAGGGCCTGAGGCCGGTGCTGCCAGTCCTTGTCCACCTTGACGAAGAGCTCGAGGAAGGCGCCGGCCGGCAGCTGGGCGCGGACGCGGGTCCCGACCTCCTTCAGCACGAGGCCCCCCTTCCCGATCACGATGCCCTTCTGGGACTCGCGTTCCACCAGGATCTCGCAGCGGATCCTCGGCCAGTCCCACTCCGTCACCCGACAGGCGATGGAATGGGGGACCTCCTCACGCGTCACTGCCAGCAGCTCCTCCCTCACGAGCTCGGCCACCCAGAAGGCTTCCGACACGTCGGTGACGGTGTCCTCCGGGTAGTAGCGCGGTCCTTCGGGCAGGCGGCCCACGACCGCCTCGACCAGCTCGCCGACACCGTCACCCGTCAACGCGGACACGGGGAAGTAGGCCGACAGGTCGAGTCGGCCGGCGGCTTCGAGCTGGGCGAGCACCTCGGCGCGCGACGCCACGTCCACCTTGTTCACCACCACGATGGCGTCGCTCGGCACCCGTGCCGCCACGAAGCGGTCACCCCGGCCCAGCGGGGCGGTGGCGTCGACGACGAGGACCACCACGTCCACCCCCCCCACCGCCTCCACGGCCACCTCGTTGAGGCGCTCCCCGAGCAGCGTGCGGGGCTTGTGGATGCCCGGGGTGTCCACGAAGACCACCTGGGCGTCGGAGCGGTTCAGGACGCCTCGCACGGGGGAGCGGGTGGTCTGGGCCTTGTCGGAGACGATGGAGACCTTGGTGCCGAGGATCCGGTTGAGGAGCGTCGACTTGCCCACGTTGGGGCGCCCGACCAGGGTGACGAAGCCCGAGCGCACCGACGGAGCCGCGCTCAGGTGGGCGTCGGCGCGGCCGGCGTGGCGATCCGCACCCGACCGATGCGGCGCCCCTGCACCTTCTCGGCCGTGAGGCGGTGGCCGTCGGCCTCCACGATCTCCCCCTCCGTGGGCACGTGGCCGAGGAGGTTGAAAACCAGCCCGCCGATCGTGTCCCAGTCACCGGTGGGCAGCTCGGCATGGAGCAGCTCGTTGACTTCGTCGATCGGCATGCGGGCGTTGACCCGGAACCCCCCGTCACCCAGCTTCTCGATCAGGGGCTCCTCCACGTCGAACTCGTCGACGATCTCGCCCACGAGCTCCTCGATGAGGTCCTCGAGGGTGACGAGCCCGGCCGTTCCGCCGTACTCGTCCAGCACGATCGCCATGTGGAACTTGTCGGCTTGCATCTCGCGCATGAGCTCACTGACCCGCTTGGTCTCGGGCACGAAGTGCGCTTCGCGGACGAGCGTGCGCACCTCCTCGTCGGTGCGGCCTTCGCGCTCGGCCCGCATCAGGTCCTTGGTGAACACCACGCCGGCCACGTCGTCGATGTTCTGGTCGTAGACGGGGATGCGTGAGTACCCCGCGTTCATGGCCACCTCGATCACGTCGCCCACCTTGTCCCGCCCCTCGACGGCCACCATGTCCGGGCGGGGCACCATCACCTCGCGCACGACCGTGTCGCCGAACTCGATGATGGAGTGGATGAGGGCGCGCTCCTCCCGCTCGATGACCTCCTCCTCGGTGGCCACGTCCACCGTCGCCAGCAGCTCCTCCTCCGAGACGAAGGGCCCTTGCTTCAGGCCCTTGCCGGGCAGGATGGCGTTGGACAGACCGATCAGCCCGCGAGCCAACAGCCGGAGGGGCGGGAAGTTGGCCACGCGCGCGATCACGGGCGCTGCCAGCAGGGCGGCCCGATCCGGGTGCTGCACCGCCCACGTCTTGGGCGCCGCCTCGGCCAGCACGAAGATGACCACCACCTCGAACCCGTAGGCGATGAGCACTCCGACGAAGCCGTAGCGGTTGAACACGGCCCCGACCAGCGTGGCGGCGGCAAGATGACAGACCAGCACGAGGAGCAGGACGGGGTTCAGGAATCCCTCCGGGTGCTCGACGAGGCGCGTGAGCCGGGAGGCCCCCCTGCGCCCCTCCTCCTCGAGGGTGATGGCCTTCACTCGGCTGATGCGCGTGAGGCTGGTCTCGGCCAGGGCGAAGAAGCCGGCCAGGAAGATGAGGCCGAAGATGGCCACGAGCGAGATGGCGAGGGCGCCGGTCACGGGCCCGACCGGTCCGGAGCCCCTGTGTGGAACCGCTCGAGCAGCTCCTTCTCCCGGCGCTCCATGGCCTCCGCCTCCTGCTCGTCCACGTGGTCCATGCCCATGAGGTGCAAGATGCCGTGCACGAGGAGCAGGGCGATCTCGTTCTCGTAGGTGCCGGCATGGTCGGGGGCGTTGCGGTGGGCGACCGCCGGGCAGATCACCACGTCGCCCAGCAGCGTGGGCAACTGCGCGGGCTCCTTGGGCATCCAGCCCGGCCCGCTGCCCGCCGAGTCCGGTGAGCGGCCGCCCTCGGTCGGCTCCTCGTCGATCGGGAAGGCCAGCACGTCGGTGGGACCTTCCTTCCCGGTGAAGCGCTCGTTGAGGTCGGCCATCGCCTTCTCGTCGACGAAGAGCACGGACAGCTCGGCTTCTCCCTTGACTCCCTCGGCCACCAACACGTCCCGAGCCATCCCGATCCAGCGCAGCATGTCGACGGGGTGGCTGGACTGCTCGTCGGCGGCGAAGACCTCGACGCCCATCAGCCCCGCCCCGAGGGTGGGCCGTCCTGGCCCGGCGCGTCCCGGGTCTCGTCGGCCCGCTCGTAGGCGGCCACGATGTCCTGCACGATCTTGTGGCGCACGACGTCGCGGGGCCCGAGCCGCACGAAGGCCAGGCCGTCGATGGGCCCCAGGACGGCCTCCAGGCCCAGGAGGCCCGACCGGCCGTTGGGCACGTCGATCTGGGTGACGTCGCCGGTGACGACGGCCTTGGAGCCGAACCCGATCCGAGTGAGGAACATCTTCATCTGCTCGGGCGTGGTGTTCTGGGCCTCGTCGAGGATGATGAAGCTGCGGTTCAGGGTTCGCCCCCGCATGAAGGCGAGCGGTGCCACCTCGATGGCACCGCGGTCCATCAAGCGGGGCACGGCGTCGTTGCCCAACATGTCGAACAGGGCGTCGTACAACGGCCTCAGGTACGGGTCGACCTTGGCCATGAGGTCACCGGGCAGGTAGCCCAGGCGCTCGCCGGCCTCGACTGCGGGACGGGTGAGGATGATGCGCTCGACCTGCTTGGCCTGCAGCGCCTGCACGGCGAGGGCGACGGCCAGGTACGACTTCCCGGTGCCCGCCGGTCCGATCCCGAAGGTGACGATGTTGCCGGCGATGGCGTCGGCGTAGCGCTTCTGGCCGGCCGTCTTCGGGCGCACGGTCCGGCCCCGGGCCGA
>JALYHF010000257.1 GCA_030776745.1 Actinomycetota bacterium
GCAGGCTGGCCGAAGCGCTGGGTTCGGCGCTCGACGCCATGCCCCTCGGCGTGGTGGTTGCCGGCCAGGGCGGCGAGGTGATCTTCCGCAACGACTCGGCGGCGGCACTGTTCGCCGCCCGCGGCGCCGACGCCCTTGCCGCCGAGGCCATCTCCGACCTGCTCAAGGCGGTGGCGTCAGGGCACCCTTTGAGCCGGACCCTCGAGCTGTACGGCCCGCCCCGTCGCACGCTCACGCTCACGACGGACTCGCTCGACGAGGCGGGGACCACCGTTGCCGTGATCGTCGAGGATGTCTCGGAGCGCAAGCGGCTGGAGGCCGTCCGCCGTGACTTCGTCGCCAACGTGAGCCACGAGCTCAAGACGCCGGTCGGCGCCGTCGGCCTCTTGGCCGAAACGCTCGTCGCCGAGGAGGACCCGGACGTGGTCCATCGCCTGGCCGAACGGTTGCAGCTCGAGGCATTCCGGGTGGCGACGATCATCGAGGACCTGCTCGACCTCAGCCGGCTCGAGGCAGAGGAGAGTCCACTCCACGAGCCGGTTCCCGTCCACGACGTCGTGGCCCAGGCCGTGGACCAGGCCCGGCCTGCCGCCAATCACCGGCTCCTGACCCTCGAGGTCGGCGAACTGCCCCGCCACTGGACCGTCGTGGGGGATCGCCGCCAACTCGTCTCCGCGCTCTACAACCTCCTAGAGAACGCGGTGAAGTACTCCGAGCCGGGCTCCACCGTGGAGGTCGGGGGCGGGACCGACGGGACGACCATCGACCTGGCCGTGCACGACCACGGCATCGGCATCCCCTCGCGGGATCTGGACCGGATCTTCGAACGGTTCTACCGGGTCGATCGAGGGCGCGGGCGCGACACGGGGGGGACGGGGCTGGGGCTGTCCATCGTCCGCCACATCGTGGGCAATCACGGGGGCGAGGTCCTCGTCGAGTCCCGGGAAGGCGAGGGCTCCGTCTTCACCCTCCGCCTCCCGGCCGCCGGCCCGGTGGCCCTCTCGGCCGAGACCGCGAGCTGACCGGGTGGCCGACGCGCAGGCAACGGTGCTCGTGGTCGAGGACGAGGAGTCCTTCGTCGAAGCTCTCGTGGTGGGACTCAAGCGGGAGGGCTTCCTGGTCCACGTGGCCGGCGACGGCGTCGAGGCCCTCAGCCTCTTCGACGCCGTGCGCCCCGATCTGGTGCTGTTGGACGTCATGCTGCCCACATTGTCCGGGGTCGACGTGTGCCGCGAGATCCGCAGCCGCTCGAAGACACCGGTGATCATGGTCACGGCCAAGGGCTCGGAGATCGACACCGTCGTCGGGCTGGAGGTCGGCGCCGACGACTACGTCACCAAGCCGTACCGCCTCCGTGAGCTGGTGGCCCGCATGCGAGCGGTGTTGCGGCGGGCCCCGCGACAGGACGCGCTCTCCGGTGAGGGCACCGTGCTCGAGGTCGGTGACGTGCGCCTAGACCCCGAGCGCCATGAGGTCACTGTGCGGGGGGAGGCGGTCGCCCTGCCGCTCAAGGAGTTCGACCTCCTCGAGATCCTCCTCGACAACGCCGGGCGGGTCCTGACCCGCGAGACGCTCATCGACCGGGTGTGGGGGGCGACGTACGTGGGTGACACCAAGACGCTGGACGTCCACATCAAGCGGCTGCGCTCCAAGGTGGAGGAGGACCCGTCGCAACCCGCCCGGATCGTCACCATCCGTGGCCTCGGCTACCGCTACGAGGCGTCGCCGCCCTCGGGGTGAACTCTGCGACACTGGTGGGGTGTTCGAGATCAGGAAGCACTACCACGAGCAGCTCGAGGAGCTGAAGACCGGCACCATCCGCTTGGCCGCCATGGCCACCGAGGCCATCACCGCTGGGACGCAGGCCCTGCTCGACGGCGACCTGTCCGCCGCCGAGCGAGTGATCGCCGGCGATCACCGCCTGGACGAGCTCACCCGCACGATCGAGGAGCAGACCTACCTGGTCCTCGCCTGCCAGAGCCCCATGGCCAGCGAGCTGCGGGCCCTCGTCGCCACCCTCCGTGTCGTGCACGAGCTCGAGCGCTGCGGGGACCTGATGGTGAACGTGGCCAAGGCCACCCGGCGCCTCCACCCCCGAGGGTTGGACCCCAAGGCCCGCGGCCTCCTCGAGCAGATGGGGGCCCAGGCCGCCGACCAGCTCCGCCTGGCCATGGACGCCTTCCAGGACGCCGACGTGCTGAAGGCGGCGGCCCTGGTCGACATGGACGACGTCATGGACGATCTGGAGAAGGCCCTCTTCCGCGCCATCTTCAGCGCCGGCGCGGCGGACGAGGCGGCCCTGCAGCGGGCCGTCCAGGTGGCGCTGGTCGGCCGCTTCTACGAGCGCATCGCCGACCACGCCGTCAACGTCGGTTCCCGCGTGCGGTTCATGGTGACCGGTGTGTGGCCCGGCCACGAGGACGAGGCCGAGGAGGAGGAGGGGCCGGTCAGCCGAACCGGCCCGTGATGTAGTCCTCCGTCCGCTGGTCGGACGGTGCGGTGAAGATCTTCTCCGTGCGGTCGAACTCGACGAGCACACCGGTTCGCTCGCCTTCCTCGTTCACCTCGGCGGTGAAGAACGCCGTGCGGTCCGACACCCGCGCCGCCTGCTGCATGTTGTGGGTGACGATGACGATGGTGTACTCCCGCTTGAGGTCGAGCATGAGCTCCTCGATGCGAATGGTCGCCAGCGGGTCAAGGGCGGAGGCGGGCTCGTCCATCAAGATGACGTCAGGTCGGACGGCGATGCAGCGGGCGATGCAGAGGCGCTGTTGCTGGCCGCCCGATAAGGAGAAGGCGCTCTGCTTGAGCTTGTCCTTCACCTCGTCCCAGAGGGCGGCCTTGCGCAACGACTCCTCCACCAGGTCGCCCATGCTGGCCGGCTTCATGCCGTTGACCCGCGGGCCGAAGGCCACGTTGTCGTAGATGGACTTGGGGAACGGGTTGGGCTTCTGGAACACCATGCCGATGCGGCGGCGCACCTCGATGGGGTCGACGTCGTCACCATAGAGGTCCTGACCGCGGTACTCGACCCGCCCTTCGACGCTCGCCCCGGGGATGAGCTCGTTCATGCGGTTCAGGCAGCGGATGAACGTGCTCTTCCCACAGCCCGACGGGCCGATCACGGCGGTGATCTCGTGGCCGGCCACGTCGAGGCTCACGTCGCGCACGGCCCGGAAGGCGCCGTAGTAGAGGTTGAGGTCTCGGATGGCGAAGATCCTCTCGACGCCGGCGGCGGCCTGGTTGTCGCTCGACGCCCGGACCTCGGGGCGTCTGGTGACGGCCACGGGATCGGCGTCGCGGGCCACGGGCTCGGTCACCTCTGTTCGGGCTTCGGGCATATGGTCACCACCGGGTCGAGTATCGGTTCCTCAAGAAGATGGCCACGGCGTTCATGGCCAGCAGGAGGGCGAGCAGGACGATGCTGGCGGCCGCCGCCGCTTCGGCGAAGCTGGCCTGGGGCCGCCCGGTCCAGTTGAAGATCACGATGGGAAGAGCCGAGAAGGGATCACGCACGTCGTCGGGCGTGGTGAAGATCGAGACAGCGGCGCCGATGACGAGAAGGGGCGCCGTCTCGCCGATGGCCCGAGACAGGGCCAGGATGGTTCCGGTCATGGTGCCGGGCAGGGCGGCGGGGAGCACATGGTGGCGCACGGCTTGCCATTTCGTCGCCCCCAGGGCGTAGGCGGCCAGGCGGATTGACTCGGGGACGGCCACGATGGCCTCGCGGGCCGCGATGATGATGATCGGGAGGCTCATCACCGCCAGCGTGAGCCCACCGGCCAACACGCTCGGGCCCATCTCGAAGAAGCGGACGAACACCCCGAGGCCAAGGATCCCGTAGACCACGGACGGTACGCCCGCCAGGTTGGCGATGTTGGCCTCGATGAACCCGGTCAGGCGGTTCTTGGGGGCGAACTCCTGGAGGTAGATCGCCGCTCCCACGCCGATGGGGAAGCTGAAGAGCGCGGTCAGGGCCATGAGCCAGACGCTGCCGTAGATGGCGGCCTTGATCCCCGCTCGACTCGGGAATCGGGAGACGAAGTTGGTGAAGAACGCGCCGGGGTCGGCCGTCAGGCGGTCCCAGCCGCGGTCGTAGATGGTCCACAGCAGGACGGCCAGAGCCACCACGCCGAGGATGGTTCCCACGAACAGGAAAGACGCGAACAGGGTGTCGGCGACCACGTTGAGGCGGTTGCGGCTGGCGCCCCTCGCCAGGCCCCGAGGCGTGACGGCGGGCGCTGCTGTCGTCATTGGTAGGCCTGCCGATAGCGGCGGACCAGGCGGACGCTCACCAGGTTCATGGCCAGGGTGATGACGAACAGCGTCGTCCCCACTGCGAACAGCGACTGGTAGCGGGTGGTCCCCGCCGCCGTCTCGCCTCCTACCGTCTGGGCGATGTAGGCGGTGAGAGTCTGGATGGACTCGAAGAAGCTCGCCGTGATGTTGGGGGTGTTCCCCGCGGCGATGGCGACCGCCATGGTCTCGCCCACCGCCCGGGAGAAGCCCAGGATCACCGAGGCCACGATCCCCGACAGGGCGGCCGGGATCACCACCCGGAGTGCCACCACCCGCTTGGTCGCCCCCATCCCGAATGCTGCCTCCCGCAGCGACTGCGGTACGGCCCGCATGGCATCCTCGCTGATGGAGGCGATGAGGGGAAGGATCAGCAGGCCCACGGCGATGGCCCCGGCGGCGGCGTTGAAGATGAACACCCGGTCGGCGCCGAAGAGCGATCGGAGCAGGGTTGGGGTGACGAAGTTGAGGGCGAAGAACCCCACCACCACCGTCGGGATCCCGGCCAGGACCTCGAGGGTGGGCTTGAGGACGGACCGAACACGGGGTGTCGCGTACTCGGACAGGTAGACGGCGGTCGCCATCCCGAGCGGGACGGCCACCACCAGAGAGCCAACCGCGATCATGAGCGTGCCGTTGAGCAGCGGCAGCACCCCGAACTCACCACCTTCGGCCCGCCCGCCAATGGGGGCCCATTTGGTGCCAGTGAGGAAGTCGAGCACGTCGATCTTGCCGAAGAAGGTGATGGTCTCGCTGGCCAGGACGGCGACGATGCCCACGGTGACGAGCACGGACGCCACGGCGCAGAACAGCAGGAGAGCCACCACCAGGCGCTCGCCGGGACGAGACTGCCTGGTGGTGATGCCGGGTCTCGAGAGCACGGTGGCGGTCGCCATGGCGAGAGGTCGGGATGTTATCCGTGGGCCGGACCCGGACAGCTGCTCGAGCCGTCAGCCGGTCGGTTCCAGCTTCTTGAGCCCCTCCTCGTACTCTGCCTGGGGAGCCGCCGTGTAGCCCACGTCGCTGATGAGCTCCGGCGTGCCCTCCAGGTAGAACCTGACGAACTCCTTGACGTGGGGCTGGGCCAGCGACGAGTTCTTCACGTAGATGAACAGCGGCCGGCTGAGGGGGTAGTCTCCCGACCTCACCGTTTCGTCGCTCGGTGCCACGCACCTCCCGCCTTGCTCGGAGACCTGAATGTCCTTCAGGGCCTCCTCGTTCTCCTGGAAGTAGGCGAAGCCGAAGTACCCCCAGGAGTTCCTCTCGCCCTTGATGCCCTGCACCAGGGTGTTGTCGTCCTCCGACGCCGTGTAGTCGGTGCGAGGCTCGAGGTTCCTGGGGTCCAGCACCTCTTCCACGAAGAAGTCGTAGGTGCCGGAGTCGGTGCCGGGGGCGAAGATGGCGATCCTCTCGCTGGGGAACTTCGGGTCCACCTGGTTCCACGTCGAAGCGCCGTCCTCCTTGAAGATGGTGGCCAGCTGATCCGTGCTCAAGCACTCGACGAACCCGTTCTGAGCCGACGTGACGATGGCCAGGCCGTCCAGCCCCACGCGGAACTCGGTGTACTGCACTCCGGCCGCGGAGCAGGCCTGCTTCTCCTCGTCCCTGATGGCGCGAGAGGCGTCGGCGATGTCGATCTCGTTGGCGCAGAACTTCTTGAAACCACCACCGGTGCCCGAGGTGCCGACGGAGACGTCGACCCCGGGCTGCTCACTGCGGAACTCCTCGGATATGGCTTCGGTGATCGGGGCCACGGTGGACGACCCGTCGACGACGACGGCCCCGCTGAGGCGCGTCCCGGGCGCCTCGCCCGTTGCGCCGCCGTTCCCGCCGGCGTCGTCGTCACCACCACAAGCGGCGGCGAGGAGGGCCAGGCCCACCACTGTCGACAGGAGGCGAACGCTGCGAGTCGTGGCTCTGTTCATCGGATGGCGACCTCCCTGGCGGCACGGCTGAGGACGCCCGCACGCCCCCCGTCCTTCAGCCACCGACCCTACGGTCGGCGGCTGAAATCGCCCTCACCAGAAAGTGGATTCGAGGTGAACCGGCCGTGAACATCCGGTTCCCGTCCCGCCGAGCCTGTCGGGTCAACGCCGCCAAGGCGGCAGGCTGGCCCGTCCTCCAGCTCCACTGACGGGCCTCAGGCCTGCGCCGGCGCCACGGCGAACAGGAGGCGGGCCTGGCAGGTGGTGGCTCCGCCCACCGACGCCCTGGCCGTGCCCCAGCCGCCCTTGGTGCTCAGCCTCTCGAGCGCCACTTCGAGGAGCAGCTCTTCGCCGGGGCGCACGAGCCGGCGGAAGCGCACCTTCTCCATACCTCCGAAGAGGGGGAGGCGGCCGGTGAAGCGCTCGTCGGCCAGGACGGCGACGGCCCCCGTCTGAGCCAGCGCTTCGAGCTGGATGACCCCGGGCAGGATGGGGTTGCCCGGGAAGTGCCCGGCGAGGAAGTCCTCCTCGCCGGTCACCCGATAGCGACCTACCGCCGACTGCCCGGGCGTGCAGTCGTCGACGGCGTCGAGGAAGCGGAACGGCGGGCGGTGCGGCAGCAGGCCGACGAGGTCGCCGGTCGTCATGCCCGGAGGCTAACGCGTCCCCTCGGAGGTGAACTCCCGGCGAACGGCCGGCGACGGATTGGCTGTAACCATCGTCGCCGGGGTCGGGTCGGACCCTGGAAGAGCAGTTCGAGCGGGAGGAGTCTGGCGCGTGGCTGTTGCGGTCATGTTCCCAGGGCAGGGCGCACAGCGGGCCGGACTGGGGGAGCCCTGGCGCGCCCACCCGGCGTGGTCGGTCGTCGAGCGGGCCGAGGCGGCCCTGGACCGGCCGGTGGCCCAGCTCCTGCTCGACCCCGGCGCGCCGCTCGACCGCACCGAGGACGCCCAGCTCGCCGTGCTGCTGGCCTCCCTCCTGGCGTGGGAGGCGGTGGGGCCGGCGCTGGGGGAGCCGGTGGCCTTCGCCGGCCACTCCTTGGGCCAGGTCACCGCTCTCATCGCCACCAGGGCCCTTCCGTTCGAGGACGGGGTACGGCTGGCGGCCCGGCGCGCCCGCCACACCCAGGAGGCGGCCGAACGGCGGCCCGGTGAGATGGCGGCCCTCCTGGGCGCCACCCCCGAGCAGGCCGAGGAGGCGTGCTCGGCCGCTCCGGGCGCCTGTTGGCTGGCCAATGACAACGCCCCCGGCCAGGTCGTGGTGGCCGGGACCGAGGCGGGCGTGGCCGCCACCGTGGAGCGGGCCCGCGCCCTAGGGGCGCGCCGGTCGGTTCCCCTCCCCGTGGGAGGCGCCTTCCACACCCCCCTCATGGAGGAGGCCCGGTCGGCCTTCGCCGCCGATCTAGAGGACGCCCCGCTGGCTCCGTCCGGCCTGCCCGTGGTCTCGAACGGCGATGCCCGTGCCTACCGAGACGCTGACGGCTGGCGCCGGCGGTTGGCCGACCACCTGGTCCGACCCGTACGCTGGCGGGAGTCGGTGGAGACCCTGGTCGCGTCGGGCGCCAGCCAGCTCGTCGAAGTTGGGCCCGGCACCACGCTGGCGGGGCTGGCCCGGCGCATCGCTCCGGGCGTGCCGGTCCGCAGCGTGGAATTGCCCCGGGAGGAGGTGCGGGTATGACGGCGACGCTGGTTCACGGCGAGGAGCTGCGGGTGCCCGAGCGCGTCATCCTGGCCCCGGCCCTGGGGGTGTTCCACCCCCCGTCATCAGAGTCGTGCACCGCCGAGGGGGAGATGGTCACCGAGGGGCAGGTCGTCGGGGTGGTCGAGGCCAGCGGTGACACCGTGGCCGTGCGCAGTCCCTTCACGGGCCTGTTCATGGGACTGCTCGCTCATCCCGGAGAGCGGGTGCGCGAGGGCCAGCCCGTGGCCTGGCTGCGGCTGGCCTGATGGGGGCGACCGTCATCGGGCTGGGCACCGCCATCCCCGAGGCCCGTCTGTCCAACGCCGACCTGGAACGAATGCTCGACACCAGCGACGAGTGGATCGTCGAGCGCACGGGCATCCGGGAGCGGCGGGTCGCGGCCGACGACGAGACGGTGGCCACCCTGGCCATCGCCGCCGGTGCGGCCGCCATCAAGGACGCCAGGCTGACCCCGGACGACGTGGGCCTGTTGATCCTCGCCACCACCACGCCGCTGCAGCTGATGCCCTCCACCGCGGCACTCGTCCAGGACGGCCTCGGCCTGCGCTGCGGCGCCTTCGACCTGGGTGCGGCGTGCTCGGGGTTCGTGTACGGGCTGGTGGTGGCCTCGGGGATGGTGGCGGCCGGGCCCGTGCTGCTCGTGGGCTCCGAGACGCTGACGCGCATCGTGGACCCCGAGGACCGTGGGACGCGCATCCTGTTCGGCGACGCTGCCGGCGCCGCCGTGCTGGCCCCCCCCGCCCACCAGGACGGGGGCCTGCTGGGCTGGGACCTCGGCTGTGACGGCTCGGCGGCCTCGCTGCTGGAGGTGCGTGCCGGCGAGCGATGGATCCGCATGGAGGGCCGGGAGGTGTTCCGCCGGGCGGTGCGCATGGTGGTGGAGTCGGCGCTGCTGGCGCTGGAGCGAGCCGGGCTCACCCCCGCGGACGTCGACTTCTTCGTGCCCCACCAGGCCAACGTTCGCATCATCGAGGCCGTCGGCAGCCGCCTCGGGATCCCTCCCGAGCGCACCGCCGTCAACATCGATCGCTATGGGAACACCTCGGCCGCTTCCATCCCCGTCGCCCTGGCCGAGGCGGTCGAAGCGGGCCGGCTGGCCGACGGCGACGTCGTGCTCGTCTCCGGCTTCGGGGCGGGGATGACCTGGGCCAGCGCGCTGCTGCGCTGGGAGGCGACACCGTGACGTCGCGCGTGGCCCTCGTCACCGGGGGGTCCCGGGGCATCGGCCGGGCCACCGCCGCCGCCCTGGCCGAGGCCGGCCACCGGGTGGCCGTCGGCTACGCCCGCGACCGGGAGAACGCCGAGAAGACGGCGGCCGAGATCGGCGGGCTGGCGGTGGGCGTGGACGTCACCGACCAGGCCGCCGTGGACGCCGCCTTCACCGAGGTGGAGAAGGCCTTGGGACCGGTGGAGGTGCTGGTCAACAACGCCGGGGTCACCGCCGACGGCCTGCTGCTGCGCATGACCGACGAGCAGTGGCACCGGGTGACCGCCACCAGTCTCGACGGCGCCTTCCATGCCATCCGGCGGGCCGTGCCTGGCATGATGCGCCGCCGCTTCGGGCGGATCGTGAACGTGGGCTCGGTGGTGGGCTCGACAGGGTCCGCCGGTCAGGCCAACTACGCCGCCGCCAAGGCCGGCCTCATCGGCCTGAGCCGTGCCGTGGCCCGGGAGCTGGCCTCTCGGAGCATCACCTGCAACGTGGTGGCGCCGGGACCGATCGCCACGGCGATGACCGAGGTCCTCACCGAGGAGCGCCGGGCCGAGATGGTCGCCCAGGTCCCCCTTGGGCGCATGGGCACGCCCGAGGAGGTGGCGGCCGTGATCGCCTTCTTGTGCTCCGACCCGGCCGCCTACGTCACCGGCGCCGTGGTGCCGGTGGACGGCGGGCTGGGTATGGGGCACTGAGCAGCAGTTCCGCAAAGAGACGAGCAAGAGACCAAGGAGCGACAGTGGAGAGAACCGAGGTGCTGGCCACGGTGAGGGACGCAGCCGTCGAGGTGCTGGGCGTGGAGCCCGATGCCGTCGTCGAGGAGGCCAGCTTCAAGGACGACTTGGACGCCGACAGCCTCGACCTGGTGGAGCTGGTGATGGCGCTCGAGGAGCGGCTCGACATCACCATCCCCGAGGACGAGCTGGGCGAGATCAAGACGGTCGGTCAGGCCGTCGACGTGGTGGTCGGCAAGCTGGCCGTGGGCACGTGACGCAACCGGGGGGTCGCCACCGGGTGGCGGTGACCGGCATCGGGGTGAAGACGCCGGCCGGCAACGACGTGGCCACCTTCTGGTCGACCGTCGTCGAGGCCCGGCCCGCGGCCGCGCCCATCTCGCGCTGGGACGCCTCGGGGATGCCCGTCGCCTTCGCCTGCGAGGTTCGCGACTTCGACCCGGGGGACTACCTCGGCCACAAGGAGGCCCGCCGGGCCGACCGGGTGGCCCAGCTCGGCTTCGCCGCCGCCACCGACGCCCTCGACGACGCCGGCGAGCTGGGGGCCGACCCGGGGCGCTGCGCCGTGGTGGCGGGAACCGGCGTGGGCGGCCTCGAGACCCAGGAGCAGGAGGAGCAGGTCCTCTTCGCCAAGGGCCCCACCCGGGTGAGCCCGTTCCTGGTGCCGATGATGATGCCGAACGCCACCGCCGCCCTCATCGCCATGCGCCACGGCTGGACCGGGCCCAACATCTGCATCGCCACGGCATGCGCCGCCGGCGCCCACGCCGTGGGCGAGGGGGCGCGGTTCATCCGGGACGGGTCGGCCGAGGTGGTGCTGGCCGGGGGGTCCGAAGCGGCCATCACCCCCATCGCCATGGCCGCCTTCGCCCGGATGGGCGCCCTGAGCTCGCGCCACGACGACCCGGCCGCTGCCTCCCGGCCCTTCGACGCCGAGCGTGACGGCTTCGTGATGGGCGAGGGAGCGGCGTTCCTCGTCCTCGAGCGGTGGGACCGTGCCGTGGCCCGAGGGGCGCGGATCCACGGTGAGGTGCTGGGGTACGGCCGCAACTCCGACGCCCATCACATCACGGCGCCGTCGCCCGACGGCACCGGGGCGGTGGCGTGCATGCAGACGGCCCTGGAGGACGCCGGCCTGGCCCAGGCCGACATCGGCCACGTGAACGCCCACGGTACCTCCACGCCGCTGAACGACGCCGCCGAGGCGGAGGCCATCGCCAAGGTCTTCGGCGGCTCGCCCCCGCCCGTCACGTCCACCAAGGGGGTCACCGGCCACCTCATCGGCGCCGCCGGGGCGGCCGAGGCCGTCATCTGCATCCTGTCGGCCGGGCGGGCTCTGGTGCCGCCCACCGCCAACCACCACGTACCCGACCCCGGCACCACTGTCGACGTCGTGGCGGGCGCCCCTCGAGAGGTGAGCGGTGCCGTCATGTCGAACTCCTTCGGCTTCGGAGGCCACAACGCCACGCTGGTGATCGGCGCCCCCCCGGAGTGAGCCTCGGGATCGCCGCCGGGCGGTCCTCCGCCGTCACCGCCGAGCTCACCGAGCTGGACGGGCGCACGGTGGCGCTGTTCCACCTCGGCGGTGGCGAGCACCGGGGTGCCATCGGGCCGGCCGAGGGTGAGACCGTCGAGCGCCTGGTCGGCACCGCCACCGACCTCGGCGTCCCCGTTATCGGGGTGCTGGCCACCTCCGGTGCCGACATCGTCCACGGCGTGGCCTCGCTCCATGCCTGGGGCCGGCTGGCCAGGGCCCTCACGCAGGCCTCCGGCGTCGTGCCCATCGCCTTCGTCGTGGTCGGCCCCTGCCTGTCCGGCCCGGCCCTCCTGCTGGGGATGGCCGACGTGGTGGTGATGACGGCGGGTGCCTTCGCCTACGTGAGCGGCCCTGGCGCCGTTCGGCGCTTCACCGGCCGTGAGGTGGGCCACGACGTGCTCGGAGGGTCCACGGTGCACGCCGTTCGAACCGGCGTGGCCTGGACGGTGGCCGACAACGAGGAGGCCGCCCTGGAGACGGCGCTGGACGCGCTGTCGTACTTCCCGTCCAACAACCACGAGGAGCCGCCGGTTCGGCTCACCGCCGACCCCGTGGAGCGCGACTGCCCGGTGGCCGCCGCCGCCGTGCCGGCCCAGGCCAACGTCCCCTACGACGTGCGGGCGGTCATCGAGGACGTGGTCGACGAGGCCACCTTCCTGGAGGTGCGTCGCCTCCACGCCCCCAACGTGGTGACCGGCCTGGCGTCGGTGGGCGGCCACCCGGTGGGCGTGGTGGCCAACCAGCCCTGCCAGATGGCGGGCACGCTGGACGTGGACGCCTCCTCCAAGGCGGCTCGTTTCGTCCAGCTCTGCGACGCCTTCAACGTCCCGCTGCTGACCTTCGTGGACACGCCCGGCTTCCAGCCGGGCAAGGACGTCGAGTGGCGGGGCATGATCCGCTACGGGGCCGGGCTCGTCCACGCCTACGCCGCCGCCACCGTCCCCCGGGTGTCGGTCATCCTGCGCAAGGCCTACGGGGGTGCCTACATCGTCATGGACAGCAGGAGCCTGGGCAGCGACGTGTGCTTCGCCTGGCCGGCGGCAGAGGTGGCCGTGATGGGGGCGCCCGGCGCCGTGGGGATCCTGCACGGCAAGAGGCTGGCCCAACTCGAGGACGAGGCGGCCAGGGAAGCGGAGCGGCGGGCGCTCGAGGCCGAGTACGCCGCCCGGTACTGCACGCCGGCGGCGGCCGCGGCACGGGGCCTGGTCGACGAGGTGATCGAGGCGGTGGGTACTCGCCGAGCCGTGGCCGCCGCCCTCGCCGCCCTGCACACCAAGCGGGAGCGGCTCCCCCACCGCCACCACGCCAACACCCCGCTGTAGAAACGCACCACCTGCGGTTTCGAGCCCATGGGGTCCAGAGACGGCACCCTCTGTACACGGAACAGACGGACCAAGGAGGAGACCGATGCTGCTCGAGGGCAAGCGCTTGCTGGTGACCGGAGTGCTCACCGAGGCCTCGCTGGCCTTCTCGGTGGCCCGGCTGGCCCAGGAGCAGGGCGCCGAGCTCGTGCTCACGTCCTTCGGTCGGCCCATGAACCTGACGAAGCGGTCGGCGCGCCGCCTCCCCTCACCGCCCGACGTGCTCGAGCTCGACGTGACCGACCCGCAGCACCTGGCCAGCCTCGGCGCCGAGCTCGACCAGCGCTGGGGCGGCGTCGACGGCGTGGTGCACGCCATCGGCTTCGCGCCCGAGCCCTGCCTGGGCGGAGACTTCCTGCGGGCCGGCTGGGACGACGTGGCCACTGCCCTGCACGTGTCGGCCTACTCCCTCAAGGCCCTGGCCGAGGTGGCGGTCCCGCTCATGAAGGACCGGGGTGGGGCCATGGTGGCCCTGGACTTCGACGCCCGCCAGGCCTGGCCGCAGTACGACTGGATGGGCGTGGCCAAGGCGGCCCTGGAGGCCACCGCCCGGTACCTGGCCCGGGACCTCGGGCCGCTCGGGATCCGGGTGAACCTGGTCGCCGCCGGGCCCCAGCGCACGGTGGCGGCCCGCAGCATCCCCGGCTTCGAGGCCTTCGAGGACGCCTGGGCCAGCCGGGCGCCACTCGGGTGGGACGTCGCCGACGCCGAACCGGTGGCCAAGGCCTGCGTGGCCCTGCTGTCGGACTGGTTCCCGGCCACCACCGGCGAGATGGTGCACGTGGACGGCGGCTACCACGCCATCGGCGCCTAGGATCGCGGCGGTGGGGCTCTCTCTCGGCGAACTCAAGGCTCGGGCGCGCACGCCCGGCGGCCGCAAGGCCGTGCGCTACTCCCTGGTGTCGGTGGTCTCGGTGGTCGTCAACCAGGTGTCGCTGTTCGTGCTGTTCGCCGTCCTGCACTGGACGGCCCGCTCGGCCAACATCATGGCCTCGGTGATCGCCGGCATCCCGTCCTACTACCTCAACCGCCACTGGGCCTGGCAGAAGAAGGGCCGGTCCCACCTGGTGAAGGAGATCCTGCCCTTCTGGGTCATCGCCGTGGTGGGCCTGGCCTTCTCAACCTGGGCCGCCGACTTCGCCGAGTCGCGCGCCGTCGAGCTGGCCTCCAGCCGCCTGGTGCAGGGGTTGATCGTCAACGCCGCCGCCTTCACGGCCTTCGGGCTCTTGTGGGTGGGCAAGTTCGTGTTCTTCAACAAGGTCCTCTTCGTCACCCGCGAGGATGACGTGCGGGCCGCCCTGGCCGACGAGGTGGTGGCCTGACGCCAGTTCCCACCGTCCCGGGAGCGGAGGTCCTCGCCGGGCGCTACGAGCTCGGCGCCGTCCTGGGCCGGGGGGGGATGGGCGTGGTGCGGGCCGGGCGGGACCTGCACCTCGGCCGCCGGGTGGCGGTCAAGCTGTTGAGGCGGGACATGGCCGAGCAGCCCAGCGTTCGCCAGCGTTTCGTGGCCGAGGCCAGGGCTGCCGCCCGCCTGGTGCATCCGAACGTGGTCGCCGTCTTCGACGCCGGTGAGGAGGATGGCCTTCCCTTCATCGTGATGGAGTGCCTGCCGGGGCGCAGCCTGGCCGACGACATCGCCGCCGGCCCGATCGACCCCGAGCGGGTGCGCCGCATCGCCGCCGAGGCGCTGGCCGCCCTGCAGGCCGCCCATGACGCCGGCGTGGTGCACCGCGACATCAAGCCGGCCAACCTGCTCCTCGACGACAAGGACGCGGTGAAGGTGGCCGACTTCGGCATCGCCAAGATCACGGAGGGACTCGACCTCACGACCACCGGGATGTTGGTGGGGACCCCCGCCTACCTGGCGCCGGAGCGCCTGGCCGGTCACCCCGGCTCGTCGCAGAGCGACCTGTACTCGCTCGGGGTGGTGCTGTACGAAGCCCTCACGGCGACGAAGCCGTTCGTCGGAGACACGCCGTTGGCCCTCGTCCACGCCATCGACCAGGGCCGGCCCAGCCCGCTCGTGCAGGCCCGACCCGACCTGGACCCGAAGCTGGCGGCGGCCGTCGAGCGGGCCATGGAGAAGGACGCCGACCGGCGGTTCCGCACCGCCGCCGACATGGCTCGGGCCGTGCTCGGCGACCAGCCCGGAGGGCCCGGGACCTCGCCCACCGCCTCGTCGCCCACCGCCTCGTCGCCCACCGTGGCCTTCCCCCGAGGGCCGACCACCACGCTGGAGCGGCCCCCCCGGGGGGAGCCGGCCCTTCGGTGGGCCTCCCGGCACCTGACCACCATCGCCGTGGTCGCTGCCGCCGTGCTCTTGGTGGTGGTCGTCGGCGTCGGTCTCGGGTCCCGGGACGATTCGGAAGCCCCGTCTCCGACGACGGGGAACCGGGCCCCGGCGGCGCCGGGCACGCTGCCGCCGCCCCTGGCCCGGGCCCTGGACGGCCTCGAGGAGTCGATCCGCCCGTGAGGGCCGTGAGACGGGGAGTGGCGGCCTGCTTGGCGGCGCTGGTCGTGCTGGGCGCCTGCGGCGGGAACGACGGCGTGTCCGAGACGGCGGCCGCCGAGCTCCGGCCCTCGGTCCAGGC
>JALYHF010000258.1 GCA_030776745.1 Actinomycetota bacterium
CATCACCGGTGCGCACCTGCGGCTGGAGCGAGCCGCATGAGCCGATCTGCACGACGGTCGGGGTGCCCAGCTGGCCGAACACGTGAACCGGCTCCACAGCCCGGGGGGCGCCGTAGACGCAGGAGTAGAGCACGGCCAGTCCGTCGCTCGGCCGACGCCCCAAGTGGTACTCGGGGAAGGCCAACTCGTGGACACCGTCTAGGCACGCCAGGCGCAGGGCGTTCCGCTCCCGCTGCCACCACGATCCTTCGAGCACCACCAGCCGGGGAATCTCGGCGGGGTCGAGGCCGAGCGCCCGGCACCAGTCCATCTTGTCCTCGGCGGTCACTGATCCCCTTCGTCCGGTAGCGCCACAGAGCCTAAGGGTTCAACCGACGTTCAATTACGGCGGGCCGGGGTTACAGTCGCCGTCGCCACACACGTCTCTCTGACATCGCAGCCTCCCTAGGAAGCTCTCTCGGAAAGGTGGACCATGCCCGAACCGCACCCTCGCCTCGCCATCCTCGGCAGCGGCCCCGTCGGCTTGGAGGCGGCACTGGCCGCCGCCGAGCAAGGGTGGCCGTTCACCGTCTATGAGGCCGGCAGCCGGCCGGCAGCCCATGTGCGCGCCTGGGGCCACGTCCGGCTGTTCACCCCGTGGAGCCTGAACGTCTCGGCGCGCATGGCCCGCCACCTCAGGGCTGCCGGGGTGGCCGTGCCCGATGGCGACGAATGCCCCACGGGTGACGAGCTGTGCGATCGTGTGCTCGACCCGCTGGCCGCCCTGCCCGAGGTGGCGCCTTCCCTTCGCACTGACGCTCGGGTCGTCTCGGTGGGGCGGCGGGGGCTGCTGAAACACGAGGAGATCGCCACCGCCGAGCGGGGCGCTCAGCCGTTCCGGCTTCTCGTGGCTCACGGCGACGGCCGCGAGGAGGTGGCCCACGCCGACGTGGTATTCGACTGCACGGGAACCTACGGGCAGCCGAACTGCACCGGTGACGGCGGCATCCCCGCTGCAGGTGAGAGCGGGCTCGACGACCGCATCCGCCGTACCCTGCCCGACATCGACGCCGAGGCGTCGGAGTGGGCCGGTCAGACCGTTCTCCTGGTGGGCGCCGGCCACTCGGCCCAGACGGCCGCCGCCCACCTGGCCATGTTCGCACGGCGCCATCCGGGCACCGAGGTGGTGTGGGTAGTTCGCTCCCCGGAGCCCACTTGGGACGAGGTGCCCGACGATTCCCTTCCGGGACGAGCGGCCCTCGTGGCCCGCAGCCGAGAGCTGGCCGGAGGGGAGGAGCCCGCCATCCGCCTCGAGCGGGGCGTCGTGGTGGAAGCGCTGGCCGAACGGGACGGAAGAGTGGCGGTGACCCTGCGCGACGGCACTACCAGCGAAGTCGTGGTCGACCGCGTCCTCTCGCTCACCGGTTCGGTGGGAGATGCGTCGATCTACCGCCAGCTTCAGGTGCACGAGTGCTACGCCACCGCCGCCCCCATCAATCTGTCGGCCGCCCTGCTCGGCGCCGCCGGCGGCGACTGCCTTCAGCAGGAGAGCCACGGCGTCGACGTCCTGCGCAACCCCGAGCCCAACTTCTTCATCCTCGGCGCCAAGTCCTACGGCCGGGTAAACCAGTTCCTCATGCGAATCGGTTGGGAGCAGGTCGACGAGGTCTTCGGCGCCCTGGTGGCGGCCAAAGCCGCATGACTTCGCCCCCGTCGACGGGGCAGACCATCTCTCCGCGGTTCGTCAACGCCGACTGGAACTTCTGGCCCGACGGGTTCGACCGGCCGGGCATCTGGCGCGAATGCGCCCGCCTCGGTTTCGACGCCATGGAGGTTGGGGTCTACCGGGCTGACGAGGAGTTGTCGGCTGCGGCGATGGGGGCCATCGAAGCATTGGCGTCGGAGACGGGCCTGGGGGTGGAGGCGGTGCTGTTCTCCATGCCGGCCGAACGATGGCCCGACGGCGGGCTGGCGTCACCCAGCGCCTCGGCCTGCGCGGCGGCCGAGATAGCCGAGACGGCCCGGCGGGCCGCTGACCTCGGGGCTCAGGTCCTGGGCGTCTGGCCCGGGGCTGACCTTGCCGCCGGTGGCGACCCCAGTGGTAGCGGCCACGCCGGCGGCGACCATGGTGACGGCACTTCAGACGGTTGGGCTCGCACCCTCGATGCCATCGACGCCGTGGCCGCCGCCGCCGAGCCCCTCGGCCTGACGGTGGCCGTGGAGTACAAGCCGGGCCAACTGGTGGCCGGAGCCGACGACGCTCTTCGTCTGGCGGAGACCCTGGGGCGGCCCGCCGTCGGCGTCCTCGTGGACACCGCCCACGCATTGGCCGGGGGTGAGGACCTGGCAAGCCTGCCGGCCCGGTGCGGGCCCCGGCTCATGCACGTCCACCTGGGTGATTCCGGGGGCGACGCCGACGCCGACCTCCCGCCGGGCTCCCAGCACGACTTCGTGCCCTTCCTGGCCGGGCTGGCTGCCATTGGCTACAGCGGTGTGCTCTCCTTCGACCTCTACGGGGCGGTTCAGGCGGGTGTGGCCACCGGGAGCGAGGCCAGCGACCAGAGCCTGCGCTACATCCGCACCGCCCAGACCGGAGTGTCCTGGTGACCCCCGCCACCGCCGAGGCGGCCGCGGCGATCGTGCGCCTGGGCGGGCGCATGGTGGCTGCCGGACTGGTGGTCGGAACCGGCGGGAACGTGTCGGTCCGCACGGGGGCCGACGAGATCCTGGTCACCC
>JALYHF010000259.1 GCA_030776745.1 Actinomycetota bacterium
GGCTTCGACGCTCGGTACTTCGCCTACCACGAGGACGCCGAGCTGAGCGTGCGATGCTGGCAGCGCGGCCTCCGGGTGGTCTACGTGCCGCAGGCCGTGGTGATCCACCGCTACGAGTTCAGCCGCAATCCGACCAAGTACTACCTGGTCGAACGGAACCGGCTCGTCCTGCTGCTCACCGCCTTCGAGGGCCGGACCCTGGCGCTGCTGACGCCGGCGGCGGTGGCGATGGAGGTGGCCATGCTGGGGGCGGCGGTGGCCGGGGGCTGGTGGCGGCAGAAGCTGGCCGGCTGGGCCTGGTTGGCCCGCAACCGGCGGTGGGTGGTTCGGCGGCGCCGGCTCCTGCAGGAGGAGCGGTTGGTGGCGGACCGGGAGCTGGCAGGACGCCTCGCCGCCCGCATCGACCCCGGCAACTACCGGGTCTCGCCGGCGCTTGCTCGACTGGACGCGGTCTTGAGTGGATACTGGAGGCTCGTCCGCCGGTGGCTCTAGCGTCGATCCCGGTGGGGGCGCTCATCGTCATCCCCGCCTACAACCAGGAGGCGGCGTTGTCCGCAGTGCTCGAGGCGCAGCAGCGTCGGCCAAGGCGAACCAGTACAGGGTTAGAGCTTGATTCGCCGAATTCCGCCAACGGCGGCCGCTCCTGAGCGGCGTGAGGGTCGCCCTCGACGCCACCCCGCTGCTCGGCGTTCGCACGGGCGTGGGGCATTTCGCGGCCGAGGTTCTGGCCAGCCTGGCGCGCCGGGACGGCCTGGAGCTGTCCGCTTTCGCCCTCACCTGGCGAGGGCGCGATGGTCTGGCCACCGCGCTGCCCCCCGAGGTGCGTCCGGTCCCGCGCCCGATGGCGGCCAGGCCGCTTCGGGAAGCGTGGAAGCGGGCGTCGCTCCCGCCCATCGAGTGGTGGACGGGTCCCATCGACGTCGTCCACGGGACGAACTTCGTGGTTCCGCCGGCCCGCCGGGCGGCGGAGGTGGTCACGGTTCACGATCTCACCGCCGTTCGCTTCCCCGAACTGTGCACGGCGGACGCGCTCGAGCTCCCTCGCCTCGTGCGGCGGGCGCTGGCCCGAGGGGCCTTCGTGCACACCCCTTCAGCTTTCGTGGCCGCCGAGCTCGTCGAGCTCCTGGGCGCTGATCCCGATCGTGTGTCTGCCGTGCCTCTCGGGGTCCCCGCCGTGGAGGAGCTGTCGGGCGGCGACCCTCGCGAGGGGTGCCGGCTGGCCGGGTCCGAGCGTTACGTGCTGGCCCTCGGCACCGTCGAGCCCCGCAAGGACCTCCCCACCCTGGTGCGGGCCTTCGACCTGGTGGCCGGCGCCGATGCTGACCTCTCCCTCGTGGTGGCCGGGCCCGACGGGTGGGGGACCGAGGCCTTTGCTGCCGCGGTGGCGACCGCCCGCCATGGCGATCGAGTGCGACGGCTGGGCTACGTGGGCGGCTCCGACAAGGCGTCCCTGCTCAGCGGCGCGGCGGTGTTTGCCTTTCCCTCGATCAACGAGGGCTTCGGGCTGCCACCACTGGAGGCCATGGCCGTCGGCGTGCCGGTCGTGGCGACGGACGCCGGGTCCCTGCCGGAAGTGCTCGGCGAGGCCGCCCGATTGGTCCCGGCCGGTGACGTGGAGGCTCTGGCAGCCGCCTTGACCGCCGCCCTGCGTCACGACGCCGCCCACGACGCCCTGGTCGAGCGAGGGCGCCGGCAGGCCCGTGCCTACTCCTGGGACCGCTGCGCGGAGGGGCTGATCGAGCTGTACCAGCGCGCGGCCCACGGGAGGAGCGGATGAGGGACCTGCATCAGAGAGTGTTCGCCCTACCGTCACTCAGGCGAGCTTCCGCCTGGCCATTCGTTCAAGCCTCGATCCACGTGGTCCAGAGGGCTCTGGTAGTTTCGGCTTCAGCGCCTGGAGTCGTCGCCGTGCGTTCGGCCGCGGGGTAAGTGCTGGGCGGCGGCGACCGCCTGGAGGAGCCGCCCCTACTCGGCAGTGAGCCAGCCCACCACGTCGGCGACGACGTGGGTGCCGCCCGCTGCGTTGTGGACTTTCACCTCGCCGTCGGGGCCGACCTTGACCAGTACCAGGTTCGGGATGTCGCGTCCGGGGACGAAGTTGAGATTGGAGGCAGTGGGCCGCTCCATTCCGCCGGGGTAGACGGTGAGGAAGCTAGGGGCGGTGGCCTCGGTGACGGTGACGTTCATCACCACCGCCGACACGCCCGTAGCGGGGACGCCGCCTCGGCCTGCCACCTGGAGGGTGAGGTCCCCGGTAGGTCCCACCTTCCCGCTCCCCCCGTTCCCGCTGCGGGTGTCGAGGATGCGGTCGGGCGGAAGAGCGGTGTAGAGGGCGCCGGTCGGTGCCACCTCGTCCCCGTACCAGCCGACCACGTCGGCGACCACGTGCGTGGAGCCGGCGGCGTTGTAGAGGTTCACCTCACCGCTGGGCCCGACCTTGACCACCACGAGGTTCGGGATGTCCCGCCCCGGCACGAAGTTGAGGTTGGAGGCAGTCGGCGCGTCGACCCCCCCTGGGAAGACGGTGAGGTAGCTCGGGGCGGTGGCCTCGGTGACGGTGACGTTCATCACCACCGCCGACACGCCCGTGGCCGGGACGCCGCCCTTCTCCGTGACCTGCAGCACGTGGGTGGCGCCGGGCCCCACCTTGGCGCCGCTGTCGCGGGTGTCGAGGACGCGGGCAGGGGGGAGGGCGTGGTGGCGGGCCCCGCCGCCGACGCTTCCGTCGCCGTACCACCCCACCACGTCGCCGACGACATGAGTGGCGCCGGCGGCGTTGTAGAGGTCCACCTTTCCGTCGGACCCGACTTTGACCTTCACCAGGTTGGGAACGTCCTGGCCACCCACGAAGTTGAGGTTGGAGGCGGTGGGTGGTTCCCCGCCCGAGGGGTAGACGGTGAGGTAGCTGGGGGCGGTGGCCTCGGTGACCGTGACGTTCATCACCACGGCGACGACGCCGCTGGCGGGGACGCCGCCCCGGCCCGTCGCCTGCAGAGACACCTTCCCTGCGGGGCCCACCTTCCCACTGGCCCCGGTTCCCGTCCGCGTGTCGAGGATCCGGCTGGGGGTCAGCGGGTGGTAGGTGCCAGCCAGGTAGTTGAGCGTGTACACGAAGGCAGCCGAGGGATCGGAGACCTGGCCCAGGGGGTCGGTGGCGGTGGCGGTGAGGCTGTGCTCGCCGTCGCCGGTCAGTGTCACCTCGGTGTCCGTCTCGGCGGCGTTGAAAGTGACCGAGGTGGCCCCCTCGGCCACGATCTTGGCCGCCAGCTCGGTGGTGCCCTCGAGCACGCGGATCGTGTCGCCGGCCACACCAGACACGACGACGGTCGGCGTGGCGTCGTTACCCAGGGCGGGCGCGGTGGTGTCGCCTTCGACGCTTGAGACCGTGGGTGCGGCCGGCGGGGTGGTGTCGAGCGTGTACACGAAGGCGGCCGAGGGCGCCGAGACGTTGGCCAGGAGGTCGGTGGAGGTGGCGGTGAGGCTGTGGTCGCCGTCGCCTGTCACGGTCACCTCGGTGTCGGTCTCGGCGGCGTTGAAGGTCACCGAGGTGACTCCGGCGAGCACCACCTTGGTGGCCAGCACCGTCGTCCCCTCGAGCACCCGCACGGTGTCGCCGGCCACGACCCCGGACACGACGATGGTCGGCGTGGTGTCCGTGCCGAGGGCGGGCGAGGTCGCGTCGCCCTCCACCTCGGCGATCGTCGGTGCATCCGGCGCCGTCACGTCGAGGGTGTACACGAAGGCGGCCGACGGCCCGGAGGCGTTTCCGGCCGGGTCGGTGGAGGTGGCGGTGAGGCTATGGTCGCCGTCGCCGGTCACGGTCACCTCGGTGTCGGTCTCGGCGGCGTTGAAGGTCACCGAGGTCGCTCCGGGCGCGACCACCTTGGTGGCCAGTACCGTCGTCCCCTCGACCACCCGCACCGTGTCGCCTTCGACCACGCCCGACACGACGACCGTGGGCGTGACGTCGTTGCCGGCGGCGGGCGAGGTGGCGTCGCCCTCCACCTCGGCGATGGTCGGTGCCCCCGGACCCGTCGTGTCGAGCGTGTACACGAAGGCGGCCGAGGGCTGCGAGAGGCTCCCGAGTGGGTCGGTGGAGGTGGCGGTGAGGCTGTGGTCCCCGTCGCCGGTCACGGTCAGCTCGGTTTCGGTCTCGGCCGCGTTGAACGTCACCGAGGTGGCCCCGGGCGCGACCACCTTGGCAGCCAGCTCGGCGGTCCCCTCGAGGACCCGCACCGTGTCGCCTTCCACTACCCCGGAGACCACGATCGTCGGGGTGGTGTCGTTGCCGAGGGCCGGCGAGGTGGCGTCGCCCTCGATCTCGGCGATGGTGGGCGCGGCGGGTTGGGCCAGCGCCGCCGGGGCGGCGAGCACCCAAGCTGCCACGACGAGCGCTGCGAGGGCCACTCTCGTTGTCAATCCGCGCATCTGCTTCCCCTTGCTCCGACCTCGATCCTTGACGGGTACGGAGTGTCGACGGCGAGGGATCACCGGCAACCCCGGCGGCAGCCGCGGGGCCGGCAGCGCGCGGGGAGCGTTCTCGTCGGACCGCTGCGTCGCCGCAGTGGCCGAGCGGTACTGAAGGGCGGCGGGGTCCAAGCGGTAGCCTCGCCTGCCAAGCCCCTCGCATCGCAAGCGCTCCGGAGCACCTGGTCCATGGCCACGCTTTCCGAACTGTCAGGTACACGCGACCTCATGGTGAACCTGACGTTGCGCGAGCTGCGCGGCAAGTACAAGCGCTCGGCGCTCGGCTGGTTGTGGTCGCTCCTCAACCCCCTCGCTACGATGGCCATCTTCACCGTGGTGTTCCGGTTCTTCTTGCGGGTGGAGGTCCCCCGAGGCGAGCCGAGCGGGATGCAGGTGTTCGCCTTCTTCCTCGTGTGTGGGCTGCTCCCGTGGAACTTCCTGTCCAACGCGGTCGCCGGCTCGTTGAGCAGCCTGCTGGGGAACGCCAACCTGATCAAGAAGGTCTACTTCCCCCGAGAGGTCCTGGTGGTGGCCAACGTGGCCTCCTGGCTGGTGGCGTTCCTCATCGAGCTGGGCGTGCTGGCCGTGGCCCTGCTCGTGGCCGGCAACGCCGTCCTCCCATGGCTGGTCGTCGTCCTGTTGCTGGTCGTCGTGCAGACGGTGTTCGTGACCGGCATCGCCCTGATGCTCAGCGTGCTCAACGTGTACTTCCGCGACGTGCAGCACCTGGTGGGGATCGTCCTGCAGCTGTGGTTCTACGCCACGCCGGTGGTGTACCCCCTCATGCTCGTGCCCGTCCGGGCAGAAGTGCTGGGCATCGAGCTCCCCGTGCGCTTCCTCTACGAGCTCAACCCCATGGTGGCCTTCGTGGAGGCCTACCGCGACTGCCTCTACGAGCTGCGCTTCCCGCCGGCCGGCGACGTGATGGAGATGGTCGTGGCCGCCGCGCTGGCCCTGGCGGCCGGAGTGGCCGTCTTCCGGCGCATGGAGCCCAAGCTGGCGGAGGAGCTGTGACCGAGGCCACCGCCATCGCTGTGGAGGACGTCTGCAAGCGGTACCGGCTCTACCACGAGCGCAACCAGACGCTGAAGGCGGCCGTGATGCGACGGCGGCGGACCAGGTTCGAGGAGTTCTGGGCGCTGTCGGGAGTATCACTGGAGGCCGCCGGTGGGACGACGCTGGGCCTCATCGGCGAGAACGGCTCGGGCAAGAGCACGCTGCTCAAGTGCATGGCCAAGATCCTCCGGCCCGACTCCGGCTCCATCCGCATCGAGGGCAAGCTGTCGGCGTTGCTGGAGCTGGGGGCCGGCTTCCACCCCGAGCTCACCGGCAAGGAGAACGTCTACCTCAACGGGGCGATCCTCGGGCTGGGCAGGCGTGACCTCGACCGCAAGTTCGACGACATCGTCGGCTTTGCGGGCCTGGAGCGGTTCATCGACACCCCCGTGAAGAACTACTCGTCGGGCATGTACGTGCGCCTGGGTTTCTCGGTGGCCATCAACGTCGACCCCGACGTGCTCTTGGTGGATGAGGTCCTGGCCGTCGGGGACGAGAGCTTCCAGCGGCGGTGCAACGAGAAGTTCGCCGACCTCAAGGCGGCGGGCACGACCATCGTCATCGTGTCGCACGATCTCGAGGCCGTGCGTCGGATGTGCGACGAGGTGGCGTGGCTCGAGCACGGGCAGCTGCGACGGCTGGGGCCGGCGCCCGAGGTCGTGGACGACTACATCCAGATGGTGACCACCGACCGCCAGGAGGGTCAGGAGACCGGCGCTCGATGGGGATCGGGGGAAGGCAGGATCGAGCGCATCGAGGTCCTCAACGCCGGGGGTGCGGCGACCACCCGCGCACGCACCGGCGAGGCCATGGCCCTGCGCTTCCACTACAGCGTGGATCAACCCATCGACAAGCCGGTGGTGAACGTGCACATCCACAGCCTGGAGGGCGTCCTGGTTGCGGGGGCCAGCACGCGCGACAGCGGCGGGCTTGCTGACCGGCTCGAGGGCAGGGGATTCGTTGACCACCGCATCGATCGTCTCGTTCTCGTACCCGGGACCTACGAGGTGACCGTGTCGCTGAGCGACTGGTCGCTGGCCCACTTCTACGATGTGAGGTTCCACGCCTTGCGCTTCGACGTCGAGCCCGGGGCGGCCCACGACGCCTATGAGGGGCTCGTGAGCCTCGGAGGAACGTGGGTCAGCGGGACGGCAGGGTAGCGGCCAACACCCGATCGAGGTCGGCCGCTGCCGACTCCGGCGCCGCCGGCCGCGCCTGCAGTAACCGGCTGATGGCCAGGTCGGCGAAGCCGAAAGCGGTGGCGGCACAGGCGTCGCGGACCGCCTGCTGCCAGTCTCCGGCTCCGCCATCGGGATACGCCATCTCGTGGCGGACGTAGTAGGCATGGCCCCAGAACAGCTGGCCTCCCTGCCCAGTGAAGGGATGCGGGCGGCCGTCGAAGTATTGCGAGTCGGACAGCGCCGCGCTGCTGGGCGGAACGTCGCGAAGGCCGAAGTGCACGAGCTGCTTCAGCCGCCAAAGCACGAAGCCCCGGGCTCGCAGGAAGCGGTCGACATCGGCGAAAAGGGGTTGCCGTGCGTACATCTCGTTGAACTCGACCTCGATCTCGAGCAGTCGCACGGCTGCCAGCGCCTGAGTACCGCCCTCCAGGACTCCGAGCTCGGACCCCTGCGTGTCGAGCTTGACGACGTCGATGTGGTCGTACGCCGAGCCCAGGAACCACTCGTCCAGGGTCATCAGGACGACCGAGGACGTTCCCACCGGTTCGGTGAAGGCCAGCTCCGGCCGCTGACGAATCAGGGCGGGGATCGGGGGGTACAGGGACGAGCAGGCCGGCGCCTCGGTGAGATGGAGCACGGCCGTCCCGCTGACCGGCCCGAGTGCCACAGGGACGAACGACGCGCCGTCGTCCTCGCCTTCGAGCTCAGTCAGGCGCTGACACTCCTCCTCGTCGGGGTCGAAGCCCACCACTCGGACGTGTGGTCGGAACCGGCGCCAGCGGGCGATGACCCCCGAGCGGGCGCCGACATCGGCCACGACCAGCTCGGTGTCAAGCCAGCGCGGTAGTAGCTCATCCAGCGCGGACTCGTCGGGCCGCTGCACCTCGGACCAGAGCAGGCGTAGCACCGCTGGGTCCAGCCGTCTCACGATCCGGCGCCCCGCCGCCAGCACGACGGGGCGGGTGAGGACGTAGCGCACGAGTCGTGACGGGACCGTCCGGGCTACGGTTTCTGGAGCCACCTGGCGACAGTACCGAGGACGAGGAAGGCAAGCCACAGGCCACAGCCGGGGAGGCCGGCGACGACGGTGACAACGGGCCCTGGAAAGCTCGACGCGTTGCTTACCGGTAGTGGAGCGTCGTTGGTCACTGGCCGTAGCCTTCGACGTCATGGGTGCTGGGTCGGTCAATGCCGACATCACCGTCGTCATCTCGTGTTTCAACTACGGCGAGTTCCTGCCCGAGGCGCTGCAGTCTCTCCGCCGACAGGCCGACGGGGCACCACGGGTCATCGTCGTGGACGACGGGTCAACTGAACCGCACACCACCAGCGTCCTCTCCGAGCTGCGTGACGACGTCGAGCTCGTCAGGCAGGAGAACCAAGGAGCGAGCCGGGCTCGGAACTCGGGACTGGCGCGGGTTGAGACGCCTTACGTGCTCGTGCTCGACGCCGACGACCGGCTGACACCGGACGCGCTGCAAGTCTTGCGCCGGGTGCTGGATCACAAGCCCGAGATTGGCTACGCCTACGGCTATCTGCGGTTCTTCGGCGAGCGCACGGGCGTGATGAGGATGCCGCCGTTCGACCCGTGGCGACTGATGTTTCGCCACATCGTGGGACCGACGGCGCTGTTGCGCACGGAGGTTGTTCGCGCCACCAAAGGCTACGACCCTGCCTTCCCCCACTATGAGGACTGGGAGATCTGGCTGCACGCGCTCGCCCACGGCTGGCACGGCTACCGGGTCGACCAGCCGACCCTCGAGTACCGAAAGCACGGAGCGTCGAAGTTCGACAGCGACCGGGCTGACTACCGCAAGTACTATCGTCTCCTGCGGAACAAGCACAGCTGCCTGTACGAGGACCTCCCGGCGATGGCGGCCGCTTCGGCGTTAAGCCGGCCCGAACGCCTCATGTACCGCTACGTCTGGGGCCTTCGCCCGTGGCCGGCCGCGGTCGAGGGGGCGCTTTACAAACTGTTCTGGCGGCCGTCCTGACCCACGCTGTCCACGTCCACGGAGAGGACGGTCCGGTACGCTCGATCCTTGTCACGCCCCTGGATGGCGTGGAGGGCGCTTCTGGCGGACGCCCGGGCCCACCGCCGGCCGCTGCGAAGGGCGAGCGACAGGACCAGGGCGACCAGCCGCAGGGGAAGGAAGGTCAACGGGTTGAGCTCGGCGAGGATCAGGCGGCGGTGTGCCGAGATGCTCTCGTTGGCGACCGTGCCCACTCGACCGAACGGTTGAGCAGCGGCCGTGAGCTCCTCTAGATCAGGGAAGCCGAGGTCGAGGTGCTCCTGCAGCCACGGCGGAGACTGTCGGCCGCGGGATCGCAGGCGCGACGCGATCTCGGCGTCGGCGGCGAGAGCCTCGGTTCCCGTCGGGCAGGCGATGACGGCGCGCAACCGGGCCACGCGGCACAGCTCGGCGACGGCCCGGCGGCGGTCCGGCGGGGGGACGTGCTCGAGGAGGTCGACGGCGACGACCACGTCGGCGCTGGCCGCTCGGAAGGGCAGGGCCCGCACGTCCCCGAGCACGCGGGCGACCGTGGGCGCTCTCGGCGCGGGCCCGGCGCCGTCGTCGAACTCGACGTCGAGGGCTATCGCCGTCCGTGGTTCGGCCAGAAAGGAGCTGACCCCCGTTGTGCCGCTCCCAGCGTCGAGCAGCGTGCCGGCGGGGCGTTCCTCGACCAGTCGGAGGACAGGGTCGAAGCGAACGAGTTGATTCAGCTGCCGTGAGCCGAGGAGACCGTTGGTCGCCCGGACCAGGGCGTCTCGAACTTCGGTCCGCACCTTGCCATCCTACGGGTAGAGCCGGCAGCTCCTGACGATACTGGGAGGGCGGCGCGCATTGACCTACCCTCGATGCGGATGCAGACGCTCATAGTCATCCCGGCCTTCAACGAGCAGGAGGCGCTGCCGCGTGTGTTGAAGGAGCTCGCCGTCCACGCGTCACAGCATGACGTGCTGGTGATCGACGACGGCTCCACCGACGCTACATCCCACGTGGCCAGGGAAGCCGGTGTCACGGTGGCCACGCTTCCGTTCAACCTTGGGGTGGGTGGGGCCCTGCGCACTGGCTTCCGCTATGCCGTGGAGCACGGGTACGACAGCGTGGTGCAGTTCGACGGCGACGGGCAACACGATCCAGTGCAGATCTCCCGGCTCCTTGCCCCCCTCGCCGCCGGTGCCGACATGGTGATCGGGAGCCGGTTCGCCGGAGGGGCGACCACCTACGAGGTGGGCCGGGTGCGGTGGGGGGCGATGCGCATCCTCCGGCTGGCGGTCAAGCTGCTGTCTGGCCAGCACATCTCGGACACCTCTTCGGGCTTTCGGGCCTTCTCTCGTCCGATGTTCGAGTTCTTCGCCCGCAACTATCCTCAGGAGTACCTCGGCGACACGGTCGAGGCTCTTCTCCTCGCCGCCTATGCCGGCTACCAGGTGGTGGAGGTGCCGGTGGCCATGCGCGTCCGCAGCGGCGGCGTCCCGTCCAGTCGGAATGTCAAGCTGCTGTACCACTACCTTCGGCTCCTGATCGTTCTGATCAGCACGACGTCGGTTCGCAGCAGGAGGAGAATGGCATGACGGGTCCGAGATGGCGACCACGACGCCCCGTCTGGACAAGAGCGCAGGGGAGGACCCGGTGACCCCGAAGGCCCACGTCCTCGTCCTCGCCGTGGCCTTCACTACCGTCGCGCTGATCCTCCGCCTGGTACGGAAGCGCCACCTGCGGGCCAAGTACTCGATCCTCTGGCTTTCGATCGGGGTTGCGCTGGTCGTCTTCTCGACATCGCCGTCCCTGCTCGACCGGGTATCTGTCTTTCTCGGCATCTCGTACGGGCCGACGACGTTGTTCCTCGGCGCGTTGACGCTGCTCTTCCTCGTAGTCGTCCACTTCTCCTGGGAGCTCTCCCGGCTCGAGGAGCGCACACGCTGCCTGGCGGAGGAGGTCGCTCTTCTCCAGCTGAGGCTCGCAGAGCACGAAGCTGCCCCGAGGGCAGGCAGGGCGGGCGTCTCGGACCCGGATCCAGCCAGCTCCCACCGCTCGTGATGCCGGCCCTTGAGTACAGCCCCTTCGAGCGCCTTCCCTGCCCCCGTCCGGTGGACAAGCTCGAGTGGATCACTAGTTTCTGTCGTGGCAAGCGCGTCCTCGACCTCGGAGCCTTCGACGAGACGGCGATCATGCTCAAACAGGACAGCCCGTACTGGTTGCACGGGCGATTGTCCGAGGTGGCGAGCCAGGTCGTGGGCGTCGACAGCTCCGAGCTACTCCCGGCCGGCGGCCTGCGTACCTCGGATACGAGCATGATCGTCCCCGGCAACATCCTCGCCCTCGGCGACATCGTGCTGGATCACGAGCCCGACGTCGTCGTCGCCGGGGAACTGATCGAGCACCTGCCGGACGCCCTGGCCTTCCTGCAACGGCTCACGGCCGACCCGCGCCTGGGCAGGTCGACCGTGGTCCTTACGACGCCGAACGCCTCGGCGTTCTACAACGTCGTTCTCGGACTGTTCAAGCGTGAGTCGACCCACCACGACCACGTCGCTGTCCACTCCTTCAAGACGCTCAACACGCTGTGCACCAAGGCCGGGCTCCCCGAGTGGCAGATCTTGCCCTACCACGCCCGCTTCAGTGAGCTGCTGCTGCGCTCCCGCGGCGTCCGCCGGTTGGTAGTGGCGGGCTTCGAGCGGGTCGTCAACGCGGTCGAACGGGTCTTTCCTCTGCTCGCCGGCGGCTGGATCGTCAAAACTGACCTCGCCGCAGTGGCCCGATCAGGCGTAGTACCGCTGGATGGTGAGGAGCACGGCGAACAGCGAGTGCAACATCGCCAACACGACCAGGAACGCGCCGATGGCGGGGCCCCATACTCGGCCCCCGGCGAGGGCGGCCACTGCGACCAGGGTGCCGTAGAGGGCGAGGAGGGGGAACAGATAGCGCGGCTGCTCGAAGCCGAGCCCGACGGAGGTCGAGAAGCGGTAGCCGGCGACTCCGACGAAGATGACCACGCCCACGAGCAACGCGCCGTAGCACCCTAGTTCCGCCCAGCGGCGGCGTAGGGACGATCGGGCTCGGGCCAGGGCCACGGCTGCCATGATGCAGACGACCGCCAAGGCGCCGAGAGCCAGTTGGTTGACCCAGAGGGGGAAGCCGTACTGGAACCAGCCGAAGCGCCCAATGAAGCCTTGGATGTAAATGTCCCAGATGGGATACTCCGGATAACCGGGAAACGCGTCGTGCATGAACGGCAGCTTCGGTAGGAAGAACTGCCATAGATACGAGAGCTGCCCTCGGAGGGAGGTGGCCTCCTTCACGGAGGCGGTAGACAATACGCCCGTCGTTTCGGGCAGGGAGCGGTGGAACACGGTCGCGTCAACGATCATCCACACGAGCGTCGCTGCCGCCAAGACGCCGAGTGCGGCGGCGGCACTCCCGACGGCAGCACGACGCCGCTCACGAGGAGCCCTCCACACGAGGAGGGCGATGCCGAGCGCGGTACCGGGCAGTAGGCCGAGCATGGTCGGCTTGGCGAGGAAGCCGACCGTGACGATGGCGCCCATGCTCACTCCCCGGCGGAGGGTGAGGCCACGGCGAAAGGCCCTGGCAAGCAGGAACAGCAGGCCGGCGCTCGCCGTGTAGAGCAGGTTGTCGTTGTTGACGCCGCCTGACATGAAGTTGAAGACGGGCTGAAATGCCACAGCGAGGGCCCCGACGGTCCAGGCCCAGGGCGCGCCGGGGAGCACCTCCCGGAGAAACAGGAAGACCAGCGCCACGGTGACCGCGCCCAGCAGCGCGGAGACGAGGCGCATTGCGTAGAGCGCGTCGACGGTGTTCGTCCCCGGTGTGGCTTTGCCCGCGATGGCCGGAAGGCCGTAGTAGAGCGGGGAGTACCTGGCGGCGCCGCCGGCTCCGCTTTCCCTCTGGGCGCGGTTCCTTTCGAGCTGACGACGCAGCTCCTGATCCTGCCGCTCGGACCAGCTGGGGCGTCCTTCGACGCTGAACGGGAGGTACTCCAGGACAGCTCTCGACTCAGCGGAGAAATGGGCAATGCTCCCCCGTGGGATCTCCCCGCCGACACGGGGCACGCGGCCGGTCTCCGCCAGGTACTGGGCATACTCGAAATGGACCGGCTCGTCGATGACTTGAAACGGCGGGAGGACGAACGCCCAGACGGAGGCGTTCAGGAACACGATGCCGGCACAGCACAGGGCGACTCGTCCGGACCACCTCTGGCATGGCCGACGCGGCGGGGTCGTTCTCAGCAACAGCGCGATGACTGCCGCCCACAGGAGCAGGACCACACCGAGGGCTGTCCACATCGCCCATGGCCCCAAGAACGACGGCTTGAAGAGCTCAAAGCGACGAGCAACCTCTGGAGCTACCGCCCACCATGACTCGTTTCCGGCTCGGAAGTAGTCCACGCGGATCTCATCACCGCGGCGAGCACCGGGGCCGTTTGGCCCATGTTGGGGTGGATACCCGGCGGGCGTCAGGTTGCCGGCGAACGCCATCGGATGCTGACCAACGTTACGAAGGCAGAGCTGTCCCGGCTCCAGGTCTGACCGGAAGGGCTTGATGCCGACTGTGATCGGTCCGGGGCGATAGCCACCTGCCACAGGGGTCTGGCTCACCACCTCGCCGCCTTCCCGATGGAGGAACACCACGAAGGGTTCCCCAGTCGGGCGGTCGAAGGTCCCGGTGTACAACCGCAGGCTGGCCACCTCACGCGGCACGAACTCTCCTCCTTGGCAACGCTGCTCGCCCGGTGCCAAGATCAGAGCGACCCCACTGGCCAGGACCCTTGAGTTGCTTGACGCCAATCGTGGCGCCGGATGGCTCAGGACGGCGAGAATGGCGGCCACGCTGAGGAGCAGTCCCAGAGCCACGGCGGCAACCACCCGCCTTCGATCCGGCGTGGTGGAGTCTTCGGCTTCGGGCCCGCTCCTGCTCGAAGACACCTTGAAGCCGGTCAGCCCCGTTGTTCCCCCTCGAGGACGGCCTGCAAGCGCTGCCGCGACAAGCCCGGTCCCTCGCTGGTGGCGCGGCGCCGGAGCCGAGAGAGCCTCTCCGCGACAGCGAAGGCGCGCGAGTGGAGCATTGTCACAAGCTCACCGGACATGCTCGCGAGCCGTCCAGACAGCCGCTGCACCTGCCCTTCGAGCTCGGTCGTGCGGGCCCACAGACCGCGGTTCTCGGCGTCCAGATCCCGAATGTGAAGGTGCGCGTCCTGGAGCCCCCGGATCACCCCCTCCTTCTCATCTTGAAGTTCGAGGACCCTCAGATACAGCGTTAGCCGGTTCTGCTCGAGCCTGTCGAGTAGCACGTTCTCGTCGTAGAAGGCCAGGAAGTTCGCCATCCGCTCGGCATAGCGGGATGACCTCGGGAAAATGATTCCCAGCCCGAAGATGCAGGGGACCTTGATGAACACGAGGTCGTCTCGCTCGTCCAGGAAGTCCTCGACGGCGGTGAGAACGCCGTTCCTGCGTCCCCCTTCCTCGACCGCCCACGCGAACCGACCTTCTCCTCGGTGGCCGCCCTTGACGGCCTTCGAGCACCCCAGCGTCACGCCATGGTCATAGGTGAACGGGTGAACCACATCCGGAGCAAGGCTCTTTGGGGAGTAGTACATGTCGCGTCGACCGCAAGGCCAGCCGATGTCGTGCACGAACACCAACGCACCCGGCCTGCCCGGCGCCCGCACTTGGTCGATGGCCAGTAGCTCTTGGAGCACGGTGGCGTAGTTGTGGTCTCCGTCGATTACGTAGGCGTCGCAGGGCCACAGGCTCTCGAGCACCCCAGGGCTGCGTCCCTCCACGAGGTGGAGCGCCTCCGAGGCGCGGCTCAACTCCCGCAGGGCCGGCGACGGGTAGGGCTCCACGCAGTGCAGCTCGCCGTCGTTCCTCTCCACCCAGGCGAGCAGCTCGCGGGTGAAGGCAGCCTCTTCCGAGCCGATCTCGACGATCGTCCGGGCGCCGGCGATCTCCAGGCTTTCGAGGATGAGCTCGCGGAACTCGGCGAGGGAATGGAGCAGGAGCATGGCGGCCAAGGTCAGTCCCGGACTACAGGGCGAGCACGTTCGCTCGCCAGGCCCTCGGCCATCAGCCAGAGGGACCGCAGCTTGCCCTTCAGCCGGCGGGTTGCTTCGAGAACGATCTCCGTGGTCGCAGCCTTGGCCCCTCGCATGGCGGCGATGGGCAGCGAGGCGAAGGCCAGCTCGAGCTCCAGCTTGTAGACGTCGCCTCCCCACTCCGGTGGGCACCGGTACGTGATGTGGGGCGCGTTCCGCGACCCGAACAGCAGGTTCTCGGACAGCGCGGCGCAGCTCTCGTAGCCGATGCGGTCGAACTGTTCGGGCCATTGGATCTCGACCTTGACCGGTTCGGCCCGGCCCCGGAGCCGGAAGACCATGGTCATGGCGTCGATCCGGGCCACCCCTGGCCCAGCGCCCAGCCCCACCTTGATCCCTCGGATGGCGTCGGCCGTCACTTGCTCGCGGATGAAGCACAACCCGTTGTTGTTGGGCCCGGCCTTCGTCGTCCGGTCGCGCCTGTAGCCCCCACCGACATCGAGATACAAATCCGCCTCCACCTCCTCGACGGGCATGAAGGCGTCGGTTGGGACGACACCTAAGGCCGCGGCGCGTGCCGCCTTCGTCAGTGGACGGTTGTACAACGCGGCGAGACCGAACGGCCAGTACAGGCGGGTCATCGGCAACGCCAGAAACTGCTCGAGCGTCATGTACTTGAGGATGGGCGCCAAGTCGTCGGTGATCACCGTCTCGGCCGTCTTGGCCCCGTAGTCCTCGTCGTGCAGCCACCCGCGGAACATGGCTGCTTCTTCGGCTGTCGGCTCGAGGACGAAGCGCAACAGGATCTGCAGGAGCAAGTCGGATGCGTCTTCGGCCAGCGCCCGCTGCTGGGCGGGGACCACGTCGTGGTAGCGCCCCCACTCTTGCTGGAACGAGACGATGCCGCGCTGCACGGCGTTGCGCTGCAGCATCTGGACCGGGCTCTGGCGAACAGGGGCCTGGACCGGCAGACCCTCGGGCGTGACGTCCACGAGCGATCCCTGGTCGACCATGCAAACTTGCTCGAGGATTTCGGGGCTGCGCACGATCCAGCGCACGGCGTCGTCGGGCCGCCCACCCGTGGAGAGGAAGCCCTCCAACCGCACCCCGTCGAGCATCCGCTCGCCGGCCCCCTCGGTGGTGAGCAGGTACAGGCCGTGCGTCTGGACGTCGACCCCCGCACCCCGAAGGGCGAGCTCGAGGTAGGCCTGGATGGTGCCGCCCCAGCCGAGGTCGGTGAGAAGGACGCGTTTCGAGTCACCGACGGTGGCAAGGAAGTACTCAACCAGGCCCTTCCGCACCTTGGCCGAATTGGTCACGATGCTGGCCTGCAGGTCGGGCCTGCTCGTGATGGAAGCGATCGCCCGCTCCCGCAGATCGGGGTCGTCGAGCCTGCCCTCCTCTGCGTTGAACAGCTCCGGCAACTGCCCCAGACCGATGCCGAGGCTCTCGCAGAACCCGCGCAACGTGGGCGCCTGCCGACGCTCAAGGAACGCGGCGAGCTCCTCTCCGGAGGCGTCAAAGATGGCGGCGCGGGTACAAACATGTCTGGACAACCAAAGCGGTTTCGTGCCGACGTCGGAGCCCAGGTACCGCCGGGCACCGTCGATGAGCCGGCCTAGGAACTCGCCCTCGCGCATGACGCAGTAGACGGTGGTGTGGCCCTCTTGCTGGGCGCGAGCGTGCACCCATTCGGCGTAGCCGGTGAAGACCGGTCCGAGGACAGACGCGCCGAAGCGCCAGTAGGGGTTGCCGGCGCCGGCCAGGTGGCCATCCTCGGAACGGCAGACAGCCTTCGCCCGCAGCGCGGTGAGCCCGAGGTCGCCGACCGAGTTGTCGAGCCGCTTCGGTGGGTGCGAGCCGCCCTGGCGCCGCACGACGCCCTCCCGCTCCAAGACGGTGGCGAGCGAATGCGGGAACCTGTCGAAGTGGACGGCGTGGATGCCCTCCTTCCTGGCGGAAGCAACATCGGCTTCGGCGTTGTCCCCGACGTGGAGCACCTCCTCGGGTCGGACACTCAACACCTCGAGGACGCGCCGGAACAGACCGGAGCCCTTGCTGACCTCGTGCTGGCTGGAGGTGAGCACGTCTGCGAATGCAAGGCCCTCGAACGCCTGCCGGTCGAGAATCGTGCGAAGCTGCCCTGGCGAGTAATAGGTGTCGGAGACGACGACGAGCCGAGCGCCCAGCTTGTCTTGGGCGAGCCGGGCCAACCGGGTTATCTCCAGGTCGGGAAAGGTGATCGACTTGTCGAACGCCACCTCGGCGGCAGCCACGTCGGCAGCCTTCGTGCCTGCGAACAGGTGGGGGGGGAACTCCCGGTAGACCTGCTCCAAGGTGACCTCGGGTGGCACGTCCGGCGAAAGCCTGCCGCGAGCGCGCAGCTCGGCCCGTTGCCGGAGCCGACCGAAGAGCTCAGGCGACACGGCGGCGTCGAGCTGGCCGATCGTGCGAAGGCGGTGGCCAAGGAGAACGAAGGCGTCCGTGGGCTCGGGCACCAGTCGCCAAACCAAGGTGTCGAACATGTCCAGGGACAAGACCGAGATGTGCTCCCGCTCGAGGAGGACGAGCGCCTCGAGGAGCCGTGAGTCCTCGGATGCCTCGACCCCCAGGTGCTCGCCGTTGGCGATCGTCACCAACTCCCTCTCTCGGTGGCTTTCTCAGGCACGGGCTCGTAGGCTAGCGCCCGACCTCAAGAGTGATGCAGCACACGGCCTGCGTCCCGGGCATCACTTAGGCTCGATCCGTGACGACAGCGTCCTCGTCGCCTGGCTCGGCGCGCCCTCAGGGTGCGGTCGGCGTCGACCCCTCGGCGAGGGGTCGAGGACTACGCCTGACGCGACGGGGCGAGACGGTGCTCGCTGTCGGCCTGCTGCTGGCGATGACCCTTCTCTTCTTCAACCCCATCCTCAGGGGGTCGAGCTTCTCCACGGTGCCCGGACATCAGAAGGCGATCTACCCGTGGCGCGCATTGCCCAGCGACCTGTCCAATGCCTACCCGCAAACCGACGAGGCCGATCTGAACTACCCATGGCAGACGTTTCTCTCCCACACGCTTCGAAGCGGCGCTTTCCCGTTCTGGGAGCCGCACAGTTTCGGCGGCGGGTACCCCTTTTTCGCCAACGGCTCCAGCGGCTTGCTCTATCCCCCCCGCGTCGTCGCGGCGCTCACCTTGGACCCGAGCTGGGCCCACGACGTGTTCTCCATGCTCCACGTCTTCTTCGCCGGCCTGTTCATGTACCTCCTGATGAGGGAATTCGGCGTCGGGTTGGCCGGGGCCTTGTTCGCCGCGCTGGGCTGGATGTTCGGCGGGTTCAACATGGCGTGGCTGCATCTCGAGGTTGTGACCCCGATGTCGGTTTTCCTGCCTTTGACCATTCTCTGCGTATACCGATCGTTTCACAGGCGGTCTTGGTCGTGGACGGTGGTGAGCGGGTTCACCCTCGGCCTCACCCTCCTGAGCGGGCACATGATCCTCCTTGGGCTCGTATACGTTGCCGCCGCCCTCTATGCGGCCGTCCTTGCGGTCGTCCGGTGCTTGGCGGTATGCCGCGGAGGGCAGTGGCGGCGAGCTCTGCCCAACTTGGCCCGGGTGGCGACCATCCTGGCGGTGTCGCTTGGGGTTGCAGCTGTTGCGCTTGTGCCAACGGCGTTCGTCCTGGCCGACTCCCAGCGCGACCCGTTCACGTACCAGAGGCTCACGACCGGTGTCGACCACCTGGCCGACGGTGACCTCCCCTACCTCGCGCCGATCGGGACGTTCCTCTACGCCTTCCTGCCCCCGCCGCTCCCGATCACGGCCCCTCGAATGCACCAGATGGCGTTCGTTGGCACCGCGACTGGCTTCTTCGCTCTGCTCGGGCTGTTCGTGCGTCGTCCCGGGGCATGGCTTGGCCGCGTGCTCCTGCTCGCCTCCGTAGCCATCGCCGTCGGCACGCCGGCCACCTGGTTGGCGTACCACTTCATCCCCGGCTTTCGGGTGTTCAGGCCGTACTCGCGGCTCGTGGTGTTCACGAGCTTCGCCGTTGCCTTGCTCGGCGGCCTCGGGCTGGACGCATTCGCGCGATTCGCCAGGCGCCGCACCCGTGCTTGGCGGCCTTCCCTCTCGCTCGGCGGCCGCCCGCTGGCACGTTTCGTCGTGGCTGGTGTCTCGGTCATTGCCATCACGAGCAACACCCTGCAGCTGGGCAGATACGGACGCGCCGTGAACCCGCCCTTCGTTCCTCGGACAGCCGCCTCCTTCTTCCCGCCTACGCCTCTTATCAGGGCGATCGAGGCCGAGGTCCGCCGGCCAGGTCAGTGGCCCGGCCGAGTTCTCCCCACACTCACTCAACCGGCTCTGCTCTTGTTCGCCGCCGATGCGCTGCTATTTGGCATCGATAGCACGGGTGGGTACGACAGCGCCGCACCTAGGCGTGCGGTGGGGCTGATGCGAGTCCTAGCCGGTGAGGATCCCGAGGCGGTCTCGCGAGCCGGGTTGCCAGGCGCCTACGCTCCGACCTTCCCATCCTCCTCGGTTCGATGGGATCTGGTCGACCGGCTCGGCATCAATACCATCGTCGCCACGCCCGCGGTGCCCGGCAGTTCCGGCCCAGAGCCATGGATCGGGAAACTCCGAGCAACCGAAGTTTACGAGGGGCCAGACGGGCGGGTGCTGCGGGTGCTCGGCTCCCGGGCCGGCCCCTATCTGGTCCACAGCGACGAGCTCGTCCCCGATGGTGACGCTGCCCTCCGTCGCTTCGTCGACCCGAGCTTCGACTTTCGGCGATCGGTCGTCATGGAGAGGCGAGAGCTGAGGAGGAGGGGCCAGAGGCGGCTCGGAGCCGGGGACGGGAGCGGGACGGTCCTCGCCGCCACTCGGGGGGTCAACAGTGCTCGGATCACCGTGGAGTCGACGGCCCCGGCGTGGCTGGTCGTCCCGGACTCGTGGTCGCCGGGATGGTCGGCCGCCGTGAATGGCCGGTCGGCCCCGGTCCTCCGGGCCAACTACGCCAAGCGAGCCGTACGCGTGCCCACAGGTAGGTCAGAGGTGGAGATGCGCTACCAGCCGGTGGGCTTCAGGAGTGGTTTGGTGGTCACGGCCGCCACCCTTCTGGCCTGCGTGGGCGCCCTGACCGCCCACGAGGGCCGTGTCGTCCGCCGCCGGGACCAGCTCGAAGAGGAACTGGTAAGCGAACAGCTTGGGGTACAGGCCCAGCACGGCACGCTCCAGGGCGCGCAAGGCCGGGCGTAAGCGGCCCTGTCCGGCGCCGAGAGCCTCGAACGGGATGCCGACGGGCTCGACGCGGCGGACCTCGAAGCCGCTCCGTTCGGCCAGCCTCTGGAAGCTCTTGCGGGTGAAGAAGCGGAGGTGGGTCTTGTCGAGGATCCCGCGCTGGTCGTAGTCGAAGGCTCCGACAGCCACCCGCGCCCGCGGGTACCAGTGGGCGAAGTTCGGGACGCTGGCCAGGAGCAGGCCGCCGCGGCCCAGTCGCTCCCGGAGTTGGGCGAGCAGTGCCTCCGGGGCCCGCGTGTGCTCGATGACGTCGCCGCACACGATGACGTCGAAGCCCGTCCCGGCGGTGTCCGGGACGCCGGCGTCGAGATCGGCCCGGACGAAGCGGTCGACGTGCTCGGCCACGCCGGGCTGCTCCACGGCGTCGATGCCCACGACGTGGTGGCCCAGCTCCCGGAGGCGCCGGCTAACCTGGCCGCCGGCGCAACCGACGTCGAGTACTCGGCTGGCGGGCTCCTGGGCCAAGCGCTGGATGATGCGGCCGTGGGAGCTGTGGGCGGAGGCCTTGAACTGGTACTCGTCCCCGGCCGTTCCCACCACGCCACTGCCCAACCCCCGCGTCTCGGCGCGGTACCGCATCACCTCGAGCACGACGTCCTTGGCGTACTTCAGGCCGTTCACGTGGCAGATCTCGTCGCCGTAATAAGTGGGGATGGGCACCTCGGCGATGCGCTTTCCGGCCCGGTGGAGCTGGATGATGATCTGGGTGTCGAAGTGGAAGTCGTCGGTGTTGTCCTCGAACGCGATGGTCTCGAGGGCGGCGACGCTGTAGGCCCGGTACCCCGAGTGGAACTCGCTGAGCGACATGCCGAGCATGGCGTTCTGGAACCTGCTGAGGACCCGGTTGCCCACGTACTTGTAGCGCGGCATGCCGCCCTTGAGGGCTTCTCCCGGCTGCATCATGCGCGAGCCGAAGGCGGCGTCACACTCGCCGCGCTCGAGCGGGGCCACGATGTCGGGAAGGAGCTCGGGCGCGTACTGCCCGTCGCCGTGGAGCAGGACGATGATGTCGAGGCCGTGCTCGATCGCCAGCCGGTAGCCGGCTTTCTGGTTCCCGCCGTAGCCGAGGTTGCGAGCGTGGCGGATGACGGTGAGCGGCAACTCGGGCGAGAGCTCCTTGTAGCCCAGCCCCACCAGGTAGGTCGAGTCCTTGCTGGCGTCGTCGCACACGAAGATCTCGCTGACCCGCTCTCGGAAGCCCGCGGGGATCCGGTCCAGCACACCGGCCAGCGTCCTGGCGGCGTTGTAGGCAACGACCAGGATTCCGATCTTGGTTGAGGGGACCTGCATGAACGTCCTCCTCGCTGGAGGATGGGCGGCGCCGGAGCACGGACATGTTGTCAATGGGCCCTGGTGGTTGTCGAACGGCGATGACCTCCAGCGGCGGCCCTTGGACGCGGTGCGGCACTGAGGACAGGCGATCTGGCAGACTCCCCGGGCGGTAGAACGATCGGAAGCCACCAGGCTGGCCGACGCGGGCACCAGGTGAAGACAGGCGCAGCCACTAGCAACGAGCTCCAGAGCCCCTCCCACGAGCCGGTCAATCGCTGCCTCACGCGGTCGCTGTTCGTGGACGAGGAGGCGTGGGGCCTCTCGTGGGCCTGGCGGCGACCGTTCGGCCGGCGGGGCCATGCCGACGGACTGATGCGGTCGTTCGGTGTTGCACGGTTGGCCCAGCCCATCTCCAGCGCGCTGGTCCGGCGCGAGACCCGCCCTGTCCCCGGCCCGCTACCCGTCCGACAGCGGCCTGGACTACTCCCTCTTCCCAGAGCTCGTGGTGAGCGTCAAAAGTGAAGGAGAACTTCGCCAAGTACGGGTTGCTGGACGAGCCGGGCGAGTTCCTGGTGGGATGGTTCGAGGAGACGCTGCCAGCGGCGCCAACGGCAGCACCGAGGACATCGAGCCTGTGAACTGCACGGCCGGGTCCTTGGAAGAGGCTTCAATGACCGGCACCCCCTGAGCTCCGACCGCCGCTTGTCGCTGAGCATGAGCCTGCCCGAGATCCGACCGTTCCTTCACCGCTGTTTCTGGGTGTTCCTGGCCCAAGGCCAGTGGTGGCCGTGGCTGGCGGCCGGTGGCGCCATCGCTCTTGCCGCGGTGCTCAGCGACCCACTGGCCGGTCTGTTGCTGCCCTTGGCGCTCCTGCGGGCGGCGCGGAGCGAGGGCTGGCGCGGCCGCGCCGTCCCCATAGTGTTCTCGGCGGGGTTGGCGGTCCAGCTGGCCCTGGGCGCATCCCAGGCGGCGCCCGAGCCGTACGCCGACGCCCACCTCGCTGACCTTCCCGGCATCTTCGCCCTGCGGGTGGCCGGGTCCTTCCTCGTGGGGGACAGGTCCCTGGGCGTTCTGTGGCAGCGCTTCGGGTGGGCGTTCGCGGGGACGTCCCTCGCCCTCGTGGTCGTGCTAGCCGCCTACGGGTTGACTCGGAAGCGACCTCCGCACCCGTTTCCACGTCGGCGTCGCCCTGATGTGTTCGGCGGCGTTCCTCGCCGTTCCGTTGATGCTGCGGGGGACGGGGAACTTCCTCGATCGGGACGGGTTCACCCTGAACGGCTCCCGCTACACCGTCCAACCGATCCTCTTCCTGGTCGTGCTGGCCCTCCTGGTGCTCGATCAGCCCGACCCTCGAGTGGGCGAGGCGACCTGGGCCAGGGTCCAGTGCGCCTTCGTGATACTCACCGTGGCCCTCGTCCTGGTCAACTACGCCGACTACGCCGTTCGTACGCCCGCCCCGAGCTGGCAGGCCAACCTGGCCTCGGCCCGCAAGGCTTGCGCCGGCGGGGACCCGACACCCGGCGGGGCGGCCCTCGAAGCCCTGGGGCCCGAGGTCTCCGAGCGCGTTGGGGCCAATGAGGCCGAGATCGTCATCCCGATCTCGCCCCACCTCCTGCGGGCCGTGCCGTGGGGCGTGGTGACGACCTGCGAGCGGATCCGGTGAGCGCGGCGGTGCCTCGCCGCGACCCGATCGTCGCGCTCGACACGGCCCTCATCGTCGTGGGCCTGGCCGTGCTCTTCGTCCTCCCCACCACTTCCAGCCCGCCGTCGTGGCGGCCCGGCTCGCTCCTGTGGCACGACGGCTGGGTCCGGTACCGGGTGGTCGAAGCCGTTGCCCAGCACCTCCCACTCGACGAGGTCGGGTCGGTGGTGCCGAGGTGGTCGGCACGCTGGCCGCTGATCGGCACCCTCACGGCCTTGCCGCTCTGGTACGCAGGCTCGCTGGTGGAGTCGCCGGCGTGGTGGCTGGCTCGCTACAACGCCCTGCTCTTCGCCCTCGCCGTAGGGGCGCTCTGGCTCCTCCTCAAGGACAAGATCGACCGGGGGCTGCTTCGGACGTTGCTCCTGGTGCTCGTGGCCGCATCGATGTTCCCGGGTCACGTGGTGGCCTTCTTCGGGTCCGAGGTGTTCACCGCCGTGCTCGTCGGCGTGGGGCTGATCGCCCTCGTCACCGGTCGCCCCAGGCTCGGATGGGGCGCGGTGATCCTCGGCGTGGCCAACACGCCGGCATCGCTCGTGGGCCTGGCGCTCGTGGTGCTGGTGTGGACGTGGCGCACCCGCCAACTCCGCTACCTCCTGGTTCCCGCCGCCGCGCTGGTGCTGGTGCTGGGCGACGCCTGGATCCGCAGCCGCCAGTTCCTGCCCTCCTACCTGGGCACGGACCGAGGGCCGCGCAACCCCCTTCCGTACTCGGGGCTGGCCGGCTTCAGCTACCCGTTCTTCTTCGGCGTGCTGTCGATCCTTTTCTCCTTCGGGAAGGGCCTGGTCTTCTTCACGCCCGGGATGTTCCTGCCCGTCCGGCGGCTGCTGCTGGCGGTGAAGGAGGAGCTGTGGGCGGGCCACGTGTCCCATCTGGCCTTCGTGACCGGGCTCGTCGTGGCCTACGCCCCGTGGCGGGGATGGGACGGGGGCTTCTTCTGGGGGCCCCGGTTCTTCCTCATCGCCTCGTTCCCCGCGTCCGTGGCCCTGGCCGTGCGCCTGCACCGTGCCGGGGGGTCCGTCCTCGGGCGGCTGGTGACGGTTGGCGTTCTCACCCTGTCCACCTGGGTGGCCGTGAGCGGCGCGGCCTTCGGCATGGCCGACCTCACCCGGTGCGACTCCTCCACGGGCGCCACCGACGACTACCTGTGCGCCTACACCCTGGAGTTCAGCGCCTTGTGGCACCCCTTCGTGCAGCCCCAGCCGCTCTCGGGGCGGGACGTCGCCTTCGTCGCCGTCGCCGCGGCGGTGCTCGTCCGCCTGGCCGGGCCGGTGCTGTACGGGATCGCCCAGGACCTCGGGCGGATGCGAAGCGAGAGGCGGTCGGCGCCACGCGCCCGGGTCTGGCGGCTGTGAGGCCGAAGCGGGGCCGGCTCATGGCTCCCACTGCGCGGCCTGCAGCGTGGTGGGCGGTTCATCGCCGGGAGGCTCACCCGCCCGCAGTCGCCGGCGCAGGAGCGCGCCGAGGGCCAGGGCGGCAGCGAGGGCGCCCACCAGCAGGCCGCGCTCGATCCGGACCAGGAC
>JALYHF010000260.1 GCA_030776745.1 Actinomycetota bacterium
CCGCTGGCCGTCGCTGACCCGGGGGGGGTTCAGGGCGCGCAGGGGCCCCGGCAGCGTCGCCGGGGCCCTAGCGCGACCGGGCCCGCTCGGAGGACGTCGCCCCCGCTACTGCCCGTAGCCCACGGGGAGCAGGCGGTCGCCGTCGACCATGCGGTAGTAGACCTGCCAGTGGTAGTAGCCCAGGTAGGCCCGCTCGTCGGCCCGGATCTGCTCGGCGTAGGCCGTCACCGCCGTGACGTAGCGCGGGGTCGGGTTGTAGGCGAACAGCGCCTTGGCCATGTTGGCCGGGGCGCCGTTGCGCCTCAACAGGCGGCCGGCGGCGAGGATGGCATCGCGGTTGGAGTTGATGTCGCCGCCTGCCCCGTACTGGGCCCAGGTGGCCGGCAGGAACTGCATGGGCCCCTGGGCCCCGGCCACGCTCGTGCCCCGGATACGGCCCATGCGGGTCTCCACCAGGTGGATGGCGGCCAGGTACTGCCAGGGCACGCCCAGCTGGGCGTCCGTCGCCTTGTAGTACCCGAGCAGCTCCTCTGCCGGCGCCGGGGCCACGATGCGCCACGGTGGGAGGGTGGGGCGGGGCTTGGTGAGGGCCCGCAGCTCCGCTCCCGCCGTGGTGTTGGCCCGAACCGTGCGGTGGAGAGGCGCCGGGACCCTGGCCAGCACCTGGTCCATCCACTCCGGGTGCTCCACCAGCTGCCGGTAGGCCGCCTGCTGGGCGATGGCGAGGCGCTCGAGCTCCGACGGGGGCGTGGCCGGGTCTCGGATGGCAACCTCGGTGGCGGCGAGGGTGGCCGCCACCGATTCGGCGTCGCCGGTGGCCAGGGTGGTGACGGCGGCGGCCGTGGTGCTGGTGGTGGTGGCAACCGTCGTCGTGGTGGTGGCAAGCTCGCTGGAGGTGGAGCGGGGGGCGGCGGCCGGCTCCGGGCCGCCACCGCCGGAGCACGCCGCGCCCAGCACGGCCAGGGAAGCGACGAGGGCGGCCAGGCGCGGCATGGCGGGTCAGGCTACGGGGCCGGGGCGATCCGAAGGATTCGATCGTCACCCTCGCGGGGGCTGCCCCGCCCGTCCCGGTTGGACGTGGCCAGGTACACCGCGCCGTCCGGGCCCACGGCCACGTCCCGCAGCCGCCCGAGGCGGCCGTCCAACAGCACCTCCTCGGCCGCCACCGACCCATCGGGCCGGAGGCTGAGGCGACGAAGGTCGTCGTCGGCCAGAGTCACGAACAGCATCGAGCCCCGCCAGGCCGGGATGAGCCCGGCGCCGTAGACGGCGCAGCCGGCCGGGGCGATGGTGGGCGTGTAGTTCTTGATGCCGTTGCCCATGGTGGCCGGCCAGCCCCCGTTGAAGCCCCGGGTGATCACGTTGATCTCGTCGCCGAAGGTGGGGCCGTGCTCAGTGGCCAGCAGGCGCCCGTCGGGGGCGAAGCACAGGCCCTGGATGTTGCGGTGCCCCCGGCTGAACACGGTCGGGGTGGAGCTCTTGGTGTCGATGCGCAGGACCTTGCCGTTGAGGCTGTCAGGCTGGGGGGCCAGGTCGGGATCGGCGCTGTCGCCGGTGCTGGCGTACAGGGCGCCGTCGGGGCCGAAGCGGAGGCGTCCGCCGTTGTGGATGCTGGCCTTCTGGATGCCGCTGACCAGGACCTGCTGCCCGCCGCTGGGGTCGAGGGCCACGATGCGGTTGTCCCGGGTGCTCGTGTACATCACGAAGGCCCGGCCGTCGCCGTCGATCTCGAGGCCCATGAGGCCACCCTCCCCGCCCTCCTGGACCCCGGCCACGCTTCGGGGCGGCTCGCCGAGCTTGGCCACCCGGCCCGGCCGCTCGGTGTACCAGAGGGCGCCGGCCGGGTCCCAGGCCAGCGACCACACGGTGTCCAGGCCCCGCGCCACCTCCGTCACCTGCAGCCGGGTGCCGGCGCTGTCGAAGGTGGCGACGAGCCGCCCCTGCCCGATGGCCGAGGACGGCGGCGCCGGTGCCGGCGATGTCGGCGGACCCGGGGTCGACGTCGACACAGCTGAGGTGGGCGACGTGGTCGCACCCCCCGCCGGGCCCGGATCGTCGCGGCACGCCGCCGTGGCGAGGGCAAGGGCAGCCAGGGCGGGAGCGAGGCATCGCACGGCGGCCAACACTACGGTCGGGTGCTCGGCCTGCGGCCGCAGCCGACGCCGGCCGGCCCCGGGCCGGCGACCCTCGCTCAGCCGCTGGCGGCCCGCTGCGTGACCCGCCCGCTCACCAGCGCGACCAGGTCTCCGAACGTGCGCAGGCCCGAGGTCTCCTCGTCGGGCAGGGCGACGTCGAACTCGTCCTCGATGACCATGGTCAACTCGATGGCGGCCAGGGAGTCCAGGCACAGGTCCTCGCCCAGGCGGGCGCCGGTGAGGAGGCGGGCCGGGTCCACCTCGAGGTGGTCCGCCACCAGCCGCCGCAGCCGGGGCTCGACGTCGATCATGGTCTTCCCTTCCCCCCGCCAGCAGCCAGCTCGGCCAGGAACGCCTCCCGCAGGGCGCGCTTGTCCACCTTGCCGGTGCGGTTGCGGGAGATGGCCTCCACCACCCGCACGTACCTGGGCACGGCGTAGTCGGCCATCCGGGCCGCCACCCACGCCTGCACGTCAGCCGGCTCGACGCTGCGACCGGCGGCGGGTACCACGTGGGCCACCACCGCCTCGAAGGCCAGGGCATCGGGCACGCCGAACACGGCCGCCTCGGCGATGTCCGGGTGGCTGACCAGCACGTACTCGAGCTCCACCGAGTAGACCTTGAACCCGCCTCG
>JALYHF010000261.1 GCA_030776745.1 Actinomycetota bacterium
GCAGGCCGGCCTCCGACAGGTCGGCCGTGTGGGCGAAGCCCGTGGTCTCCCCCGCCACCACGCGAATGCCGGCGCCGCGCTCCCGTCCCGAGGTGAGCTCCTCCACCCTGGCGTCGTCGAGGCGGGCCGAGGAGGAGCGGCGGTCCTCCACGAAGACCTCGGCGAAGTCGCCGCCGCTCACCAGGGCGGCGCTCAGCACGCGCTCGACGACGGACAGGTCGATCACAGGAGCCTCCGGAGGGTCAGGCCCGCGGCCGGCGGACCTCAGCATCGTACCGCCACCCCACCTCGTCCAAGAAGCCGCTGAGGGCCGACCACCAGGCGTTGGGGGCCTCGAACTGGGGCAGGTGGCCGGCGTCGGGGAACACCACCAGGCGGGCGCCGGGCATGGCCTCGGCCAGCCGCTGGCACGGCCCGAGGAAGGACTCGTCCTCGGCGCCCACGAGGATCAGGGTCGGCACGTCCAGCCCGGAAAGGGCCTTCAGGCGGTCGGGCTGGGCGAACATCTCCTCGACCAGGGCCAGCCACATGTCGGACGACGAGGCCAGCGTCTTGGCCTCGTTGAACTCCCGGTAGCCCGGGCGCTCGGCCAGCAGCCGGCGGTGGGAGGGGGTGCCCAGCTCGCCCTCCATCTGGCGCTGAACGGCCACGAGGAGCTCCATGCCGCCCTGGTGGACGATCTGGCGGCCCAGCTCCACCAGGCCCGGCGAGATCGCCTCCGGGGCGGCGTGGCTGGTGCTCATGAGCACGAGCCCCACCACGCGCTCGGGCGAGCGCAGGGCGACCAGCTGGGCCACCATCCCGCCCATCGAGTGCCCGAGCAGGGCAAAGCGCTCCCAGCCCACGGCGGCAGCCAGCCCCAGCACGTCGTCGGTGAACAACTCGAGCGAGTAGGACTCGCGGCCCTCCGGCTGGTCGCTGCCCCCGTGACCGCGGAGGTCGGGGGCCAGGACGTGCCATCCCTCGGCGGCCAGCGCGTCGAGGGCGTCGGCGAAGTCCTCCTTGGCCCCGCCGAACCCGTGCACCAGCAGCAGGGGCCGGCCTCCGGCCCCTGCCTCGAGGGCGTCGAAGCCCAGGCCGGCGGCCTCGAGGCGACGGGCCCGCACCGTCAGGCCGCCTCGAAGTCGAAGAAGTCGACCGTGATCAGGTCGGGTGTGCGGCGGTCCCTGGTGTGCGGCCGCTCGGTGGTCTTGACCACCGGCACCTGCACGCGGCGCAGCCGGCCCTGGCCGTCCACCCACACGTCGGCGTAGAAGGCGGGGGCACCCAAGGTCCTGGCCACCTCCACCACCCGCGGGCGACGCTGCTCGGGCGTGGCCAGCACGGCCCGCTCCACGTTGAGCACCGTCTCGTAGCGGAAGGTGGAGACGCCCCGCACGGCGATGCCGCCGTAGGGCTCCACCGCCACCGCACCCCGCACCAGGTCCACCATGGCGAGGGGGTGGGCCAGCTCGGGGTAGGCCTTGTCGGCGGCCAGCCCGGCCAGGGCCAGCTGGTCGTCGCCGCCGGTCACTCGCAACCGCCCCCGGCTCTGGGCCCCGGGGGCGGCGGCCTCCACCCTGACCGTCCCCCCGGCCAGGGTGCGGTCGGGGGCGCGCCGCACGATGGCCTCCGGATCACCCCTCGGGCCCCCCGTCCGATCGGACCCGCAGGCGGCGGTCACGAGGGTGACGAAGAGCAGGAGGGCGGACAGCCGACGGGCCATTGAGTGCCTAACCTATGGCCGGGATGCCAGGGGGAGCGACGGTGGGCCGGTGGAAGACGACGATGCCTGCGCTGCGGGTGGCGGCCACGGCCGTCATGCTCGTGTGGCTGGCCCGCCACGTCCACCTGTCGCAGCTGCACCGCCCCACCTGGCGGCCCGCCACCCTGCTCTGGGTGGGCGCGGCGCTGGCCGTGACGGCCGTCGGCATCCTCCTCTCGGCCGTGCGCTGGCAGCGGGTGCTGGTCGCCCTCGGGCTGCCCGCCCGCACGCCGACGCTGGTCCGCCACTACCTGGCCAGCCTCTTCGTGGGGAACTTCCTCCCCTCCACCATCGGCGGCGACGTGCTGCGGGCCAGCCGCCTGGCCGCCGCCAACGGGGAGGCGCCCGCCACGGTGGCCTCGGTGGTCCTCGAGCGCCTCACCGGGTGGCTGGTGCTGCCCGTGCTGGCCGTCTTCGCCCTCTTCGTGAACCCCGGCCTGCGCCGGGTCGCCCCGGGGCCCGCGGGCACCGCGCTGACCATCTCGGTGGCGACGCTCGTGCTCTTGGGCGTGCTCCTGGCTCTGGCCGCCAGCTCCCGACCGGGTCGCCTGCTGCCCGGAAGCGAGGCCTGGCGCCGCTTCACCAGCGCCGTCCACCTCGGTCTCCGCCGGGTCCGCAACCACCCCGGGCTGGCCTTCGAGATCCTCACCGTCGGCTTCGCCTACCAGTTGGCCATGGTGCTCAGCGCCTTCCTGGCCGCCAAGGCCCTCGGCCTGGCCGTCGGCTGGACGGCGATCCTCGCCTTCTTCCCCGTGGTGGCCATGATCCAGGTGATCCCGGTGACCTTCAGCGGGCTGGGCACCCGTGAGGCGGCCCTGGTGTTCTTCCTCCACCCCTTGGGCGTGCCTCAGGCCGACGCCTTCGCCCTCGGCCTGCTCGTGTACTTCATCACCCTGGCAGTGAGCCTGCTGGGAGCGCCCGCCTTCGCCGTGGGCGGACGGCCGGCCCGCGCCGTGGCCTAGTGGCGGGAGGCCCCGGGCCTCGGGGTACGGGCCCGGAGCACCCATCCCCCCGGCGTCGGCTGCGCTGGTGGCGGGAGGTGGTCTACATCCTGGCCTTCTACACGGTGTACACCGGCATCCGGAACTACGGCGTGGCCGCCGACTCCGGCGCCGAGGCCTTCCGCCACGCCAAGCAGGTCATCCGGGCCCAGCGCCTCCTCGGCATCTACCACGAGGAGACGATCCAGGACTGGTTCCTCCCCTGGCGCGGGTTCATCTCCTTCTGGAACGTGTTCTACGGCACCGCCCACTTCGTAGTCACCATCGCCGTCCTCGTCTACCTGTTCCGGCGCATGAGCGGGCGCTACGCCCTGTGGCGCAACACGCTGGCCTGCACCACGGCCCTGGCCCTCGTGGGCTACGCCCTGTACCCCCTCATGCCGCCCCGCCTGCTGCCCCCCGACTACGGCTTCGTGGACACCCTGAGGGTGGTGGGCGGGCTGTGGTCGTTCGACTCCGGCACGGTGGCCAAGGTGTCCAACCAGTACGCGGCCATGCCGAGCCTCCACTTCGCCTGGTCGTCATGGTGCGCCCTGGTGCTGGCCCCCGCCGTGCGGTCGAGGTGGGCCCGTGCCCTCCTCGTCGCCTACCCCTTCCTGACCCTTTTCGCCATCGTGGTGACGGCCAACCACTTCGTACTCGACGCCGCGGGGGGCGCCCTCGTGCTGGCCGCCGGCTATGCCGCGGCCCGGCCCATCACCGGTTGGCTCGAGTCACGCCGTGCCCCCGCCCTCGCCGGGGTCCCGTAGGCGCAGCATCCAGCTTCGGTCAGCCGCCCCCCCACGTAGGCTCGAACGGTGGGCGTGGCACCGCAGTCGCTGAGCTGGATCGGCCAGCGGGTCGAGGCTCGCATCGAGTCGCTGCTCGGGGCGGAGGCGGCC